>JACAAW010000130.1 GCA_013377115.1 Bacteroidota bacterium
ATAAAACCATTTCATTTTTTCGTAGAAAAAAAAGTGCGTTAGCCAGTTCAAAATGGCGAGCCAGTGCTGGCGTGAATTATTTTTTTTATAAAAATCTTGCAAAGCAGATAGTGTTTCAACGTAATGTTACTTTGCATAGATTTTAAAAAAAATTAAGAGAGGGAAGAAGCATCATTTTGAAAAGAATCTTTTTGGCTACACCTTTTTGGATTTCAAAAAGGTGGTTCCAATTTATTTATTCCATCTGTAATTTATTGAATTTCATTTTAGAAATAAAAGTGCAGATTCAATTTGGAAAAAGTTCCTTTTTATTTCCCTTTAAAAATATTTAAAGATTCATCTATTTTTCGGCCTTTATAAAACTCTTTCCAGCAATATAAATAACCATCTAACAGTTCCTGTTCAGTAAAATTTTTGGGTTTAAATACTACATTTGCAGTATTGTATTTACTCCAATTATAATGTAAAATTCTATCTTCTTTCTGAAAGCGATGCCATGAAGGGGTTTGTGGAAAAGGAGTAAGAATATAAAATTCAGCAGTTTCGATACTAGCTTGTTTCGAGAATTCTAATGCTTGATCAAATAAAGAATGGTCTTGATAATCAAAACCCAAACCATGGGAATTAAATACATGAATACCTGAATCCTGAATTCGTTTTATAATGTCGATTCCCCAGTCAAAAAAACGTTTTCCATTTTTTCTAAAAGCATTTATTGAAAATGGATCGCAACCCAAAACCATATATACACTTACAACACCTCCATCATAAAGTGATTTGAGATATGCAGCGTCAATATTCATATTTAATGAACCGGAAATAAAAACTCGGGGTTTTTCATCTAGTTGTGAAAATGCTTTCATCAGTTTTCCCATATAATCGGTACATTCTGAATTGGTAAGCACCAACGAATCATCTGTAAGAAAGAATTCTTTCTTTTCAAAAGTTGAAATTTCTTTTAAAACATTTTCAATTGAACAAAAGCGGTATTTTTTTCCACTTTCAATGGGTAAAATGCAGTTTTCGCAATTACAGGCACAACCGCGCATCACCTGTATCATTCTCGCATCCCAATCGTAGCCATCCTTATTTTTGAATATGCTTCTATTTGGTGCAGGAATATTTGTAAGGTCAGGACTTCCACCATAATAAAACTTTTTCAAGCTTTTATTTTCAACGTCTTTCAAAATCTCTAACCAAACATCTTCAGCTTCACCAACACAAACCGCATCAAAATAATTTGCTGCTTCATCGGGCATCACTGTTGGGTGCATTCCACCAGCTATTACAGTCTTTCCGTTTTCTCTAAGTTTTTGGGCAATTTTATATGCATATTCGGCTTGAGGCGTGAAGAAACTTACTGCAAATAAATCAGCATCGTCATTATAATCTATTTCTTGAATATTTTCATCAAAAACTGAGCACTGATGACTGTCAGGTGTTAAGGCACTAAGCATCGGTATTCCCAAAGCTGGCGGCATTTTGAAATTACCCACGCTTTCAACATCAGCTAATTCTAACAACTCATTCCTCGACTCAAGAAGCTTTTCAAATTTCGGATAAATAAACCTAATGCGCATTCGATTATTATGTTTTTATGAGAATACAAAATTATTAAAAAAAAGCAGTAAAAAAACAATGATACATCTCAACTACCACTTTTTTAAATCCTGATTTTCTGAACATTACAATTTTTATAGCATTTTTAAATTCTACATTCTTTGAAAATATTTAAATTTCGATTAAACTATGTCTATATTTGTATTGCAATTAATGAGTTGAAATAAAAAATTAAAGTGTATTCCTATGAGAATTAAAATTGTACTTGCTCTTTTGATTTTAGGTTTGTTTATTGTTTCTTGTAAAAAAGACAAACAACCTGTTTCTAATCCATTAGTTTTCACAAGTTTAGCTGCAGCTGCAGATTCTGTTGAAGTTAACCAACTAATGAGAATTAATGCCGTTGCTACTGGTGATGAACTTTCCTACGCATGGGAATCAACCGGAAACATAGTTGGTTCTGGCGCCTCGGTAGATTTTACCATTTGTCATTCAGATTATTTTACTGTAAAATGTACGGTTACTGATGCTTCAGCAAATTCCGAATCAAAGACTATTACAGTAAGGTCTTACATCCCATAAAATGAAAAAAATATTATTTTTTCTTATTATCTTATTTTTCACAAGCAAAACCTACTCTCAATGCTGTTCTGCAGGAGGTGCAATTGGTGGCTCCAGTAATGTTGGAACGGTTGATAAGCAGAATTTACGCTGGACAGGATTTTACAGGCACAGTATTTCAGAGGATTATTATAGGTCTTCAAATATAGAAACCCCGACTGGAGTTTTTTTAGACAAAGCATATTTCAATTATGTTGGCAGCACTTTTGCTTATGGAGTGACAAACCGATTAACGGCAGAACTAGAATTAGGATATTTTTTAAATAAAACGCAGGTTTACAATTTGCCAATTCTGGATAATGTCTCTGGCTATGGATTGTCAAATGCTGTGGTATTTGTAAAATACAATTTGCTACATAATTTGGCAAATAATATTGATTATACAGCAGGTTTGGGAGTAAAATTTCCATTTCCTATTAATTCAAAAATTGAAGGAGGTTATTCTATTGATGTTTTACCTACCACAGGAACGTATGGTGGAGTGGCCCATTCAATTCTTTCAAAAAAGTTTCCATCTATTAATTTCAGAATACTGCTGATTAACAGGTTTGAATATAATACAGTAAACAACTCAGATTTGAATACTTCTAGTAATAAAGATTATCAATTTGGAAAAACACTATCGTCCTCCCTATTTTTAACAAAAATGATTGTGAAAAACCTCACTGGAATTGTTCAATTACATCACGAATACAGAACACATGACAAAAAGCATGATGTTATTGAAAAAAATACAGGAGGTATTCTTTATATTTTTTCTCCTTCATTAAACTACACTTTTCTCAAAACATGGAATATCTCTATTGCTTATGATATGCCAATTTACAGAAGTTATAACGGGAAACAATTTGCAAATAAATATTCTATTTCTGCAAGTCTTACAAAGCAATTCAATCTAAAAAAGAAAGAACAACTTAAATCAATTTAAGTCCGGATTTTTCTTTCCAAAAATAAAGAGTTTTATTTCGCTTAATTTCACCAACTGAATTATCAGAGGAAGTGCTATTCCAAAAATAAAAAGCAAAATTTTCAGCCAAATGCTAACTCCCACTTTAAAATGCAATTCCAAAAATGGCATTAACAAAGCAATTACAAAACTTACGCAGAAATAAATTCCAATTCTGATTATTTTGAATTTTACCTTAAAAAACTTTTGGGAAGTAATGAATCCCAGTAAAAACAAAACAAAATATGAAACAAAAGTTGTAAAGGCTGCACCCAAAAAACCATATTTTGGTACAAAATAGAAATTCAAAGAAATATTTACAACCGCTGCAACAATTACAAAAATAGTGTTTAAATACATCTTTTTTGAAAGAAAAATTCCAATTCTTGTTAAGTTCGAACTTTGAAATATAATCAAAGAAAAAACTAAAAAAGGTACTGCCATCGCGCCAGAAAGATAATTTTTCGTGGTGACAATTCTAATAAAATCGGTACTAAAAATTGAAAGAAAAATTCCAGCACTTACAGCAATTACGGTGTAAATTGACCAAACATCCGAAGCAACTTTTTTCGAGGCGGTTTTTTCAATTTCCATTTCTTTATTATAATTGGACCAGAATAAGGGCAAAAAACTCAAAGATAAAGCAGCATTTAACAGTGCAATTGGTTGAGAAAAAGTATCCGCAACTGCATAAATACCAATTTCACTAAAATCTTTAAAATGCAAAAGGAAATAACGATCCGACCACCTGCAAGCCCATAAAGCAATTCCTGTGAAAATTAATGGAAATCCAAAAACAAACATTTTTTTCGACCAATACCAGCTGAAGCGATAGGTGTATTTTTTATTGGTGAAAAACAAATACGAAAATAAAACAACCAAAGCACTACTAAAAAGAGTGGCCAATTGAGCACCAACAACACCATAATTTAAAAATATTACTAAAGTTATTCCAACTCCAATATTTATGGAAGCTTTGAAGAGAACAATCAAATTAAACCTCCATGGAAGATGAAGCAGTCTATAAATCTGCTGTTGTTCGCTCAAAAGCATTTGAAAAGGAATGGCAATACAACTAATAAATACCAGCCAAGTATATTGACTTGTACCAAAAAGCAACAAAGATATTTTGCCCGAAAAATATGAAAATATCAAAGCTGGCACAACCACCAATAATCGTAAAACAAATTTCGTGAAAAGCAATTTCCCTTTTTCTTCATCTGTTTTAATGGTATAAAAATAAAACATGGTAGCACCATCAAGTCCGGCATTTAAGGTGGTAACTATCATCATCACTGTAACACTAATTGTGGACAACACCCCATAATCTTCAGGGGTAAGAACTTTTGTATAAAAAGGCAATAAAAAAACACCAATCAACTTGATAAAACCATTACCAAGTCCATAAACCAAAGTGTCTTTTGAAAGTTTTTTTAGCATTCCTTTTTATTATAAATCATTATGTCATTCCGAACCTCATCGTCATTGCGAACGTAGTGAAGCAATCTAATCCAACGAAATCCGCCACGACGAGATTGCTTCCGTCGTTTCTCCTCGCAATGACGACCACCTCCGTCAATTCAAATTACTTCGTCATTGCGAATCAGCCAATTCGCTGATGAAGCAATCTCAATCACCAATTCAATACCTCCTCATATAAATCCTTCCATTCTGGATTAATGGAAATAATTAATGCTTCTTTTTTCTTACGTGAACCTCCTTTTATTTGCTTTTCTCTGGCAATGGCTTCTTCAATATTATTATATGCCTCAAAGTAAACAAATTTATGCAATTTATATTTAGCCGTAAATGATTTAGAAAGCAAATCGTTTTTATGCTGATAAATACGAACCTTTAAATCAGATGTCACACCAGTATAAAGGGTCGTATTATTTTCATTAGTAATTATATAAACGCATCCTCCACGTTTCATAAAAAAATAGGTTGGTATTTCTTAATACAAATATAATAATTGTTGACAATATAAATACATCGTCATTGCGATCCGCTTTTTTGCGGAGAAGCAATCTATTGTAGAACGTCATTGCGAACGTAGTGAAGCAATTTAATCCAACGAAATCCGCCAGGGTGAGATTGCTTCGTCGTTCCTCCTCGCAATGACGACCAATTCCTCCATTGCGAACTACTCCGTCATTGCGATCAGCCTTTTGGCTGAGAAGCAATCTATTTCAACGAACAATTCCTTTTCGAGATTGCTTCGGTCGTACCTCTTTCGCAATGATGACCACTTCCTCCATTGCGAACTATAACGGCTTTACAAAGCACCCGGTCATTGCGAGCCGCTTTTTAGCGGAGAAGCAATCTATTGTAGAACGTCATTGCGAACGTAGTGAAGCAATCTAATCCAACGAAATCCACCAGAGCGAGATTGCTTCGTCGTTCCTCCCTTCGACAAGCTCAGGGCAACGCCTCGCAATGACGAATGACAAATTTACTTTCTCCCCAAAACCTCCCTATAAATCTCAATAATTCTATCTGCGATAACCGAATTCTCATAAGCCCCCATTCTCTCTCTGCCATTGGTTCTTTTCCCAAATTCCAAAGCAAGTTTTATTTTCGCAGCAACATCTTCTGGCTCGTAAGACGTAATATAACAACCTTCTGTATCGCCAATTACTTCTCTAACATCCCCAACATCAGTCGTAACAATTGGGCAATTACAAGCCATGGCCTCTTTAACAACTTGTGGGCCAGTTTCGAAAAACGAAGTCATTAACAAAACATCGCAGGCATTCATTAATAAATTAACCTTCTCACGATTGACATTTTTTATTTCCAAAAGTTCAACATTCTCGATATTTGCAATGGCATTCACAGCTAATTTATAATTTTTTCGAACTCCATAATCAAATGAGGTACCATAAAGAACGAGTTTTCTTTCTTTTGATAAATTGAGTTTTTCTCTGCATTCATTCTTATCTATTGGAAAAAAAGTATTCAAATCGACTCCACAAGAAATTATCGAATGTTTTTTGTTTGGATAAACTTTAATATTTGAATTTACGAAAATATTATATTCGGAATATTTAGCGGCAATTCTTGATAGAACAACATATCTTTTCTTTATCTGGCTTGTTTTACAAAATTCATTTTTTTCATCAATCAAATCAACACCATGGAAGGTAATAACAACCGGTACCTTTCTTTGAAATAATGCAAAAAAACCCGACAAACCAACATGAGCATGAATAAGATCATAGCTGCCATTATTAGCAATTCTTCTATAGTTTGAGACATTTTTCAAATACCCAAAAATGCCTTTTCCTTTTATCAAAAAATAATCAACCTCAATTCCTTTTCTTTGGATTGCATCTACCTGTTCCGAAACAAATGGCTTAATAAATCCAAAATTACCAGTACAAACAATCAAAATCTTCATAAAAATCTTTTCTGATAATTTGGATCTTCTTTCATCACTTTAATGCTTTCTGGATAATTCTCAACAAACCAAACCATAAATGCGGTTACGTCAATTTTTTCTTCAAGCATTTTATACCTTTTAATTTGCCAGTTTGCATTTGTATCTTCATTGGTTAAAAGTTCTTGTGATTTAGCAATGATATCGTTGACTTTTTTATAATTAAAAACCAATCCATATTTTTCTTCCAATTCTTTTAAATAACCAAATTGCATATAATTATAAATTGCTGGAGTTCCAAGCACTGCACTTTCAGCTGCCATGCTTGCGCCCTCACCCACATAAAGAGAAGCAAAAGCCAACGCATCATGCATTCTGGATGCAGGAATATTTATTTTATATCGCTTTATTTCATCTGGAATTTCCTCTTCTGAAGAAATAAAAACTTTTGCATATTTAAGTAAATTTTTTACTAAGTAAATTTTATCGTAAAGGCTCAGCCCCTTATGACCTATATCATGCAGGGCATTCCATGAAATAAAGCGTACGATTACAAATTTTTCATTTTCTTTTAAACCAAGTAATTTATAAATATTTGGATCTGGAGTAAAAAAGTTCTTATGTAAATAACTTAGTTCCTTATAGCCTTGAAACTTGATATGCTTTTTACCTCTGGTTTCATTGTAGCTATCCGGTGTAATAACAACATCTGAAAAAGGCCAATAAGATAATCGAAGTAAAGTTGAATGTTCTGTATCATTAAACGCAATATGTGGTTTTCCAAAAAACCTTGAAACATGAGCACAATAGGGAGAGCTAAAACTTACAAAAATATCTGGTTGGTATTTTTTGGCGATTTTGTATAATTGATTATCTGCTTTAAAAATATAAAATAACTTACCAATGATATTTGCTGTGCCTTTTCCTCTGATAACATAATTAAAACCGAATTCATTTAGCAGTTCAATATTACAATCCTTATTTCTGACAGTAATAAAAAGGTCGTGTCCATTTTCGGTCATAATTTTAATAAAGTTTCTAAAAAAATGAAACTCTGCAGGATGGCCAATATCTAATAATATCTTCATTAATAAAATTGAAACTTTATAGAACAAACCTACACAAAAAAAATAAACACTGCAAATTCATTTTATATCAGAAGTTCTAAAAATTTTAATACCCTTTTCCTGTTTTGTGGAGTAAGACGGCATCAAAAAATCCATTAAATGCAGCTTTTAAAACTTTAAATCTAGAATCATATAATTCAGAAGGGAAAATTAATATGCCAATTATTTTTCTGAAAAATTTATAATAATAATTTAGAAAAAAATAAGTAGGATGTGGAATTGTTTTTTTGTGCTTTTTTAAAAAAAGATATTGATTTCTAACTAAATAATATGTTGTAAATGCTGATTTTTTCTTACAACTTGTTGATACTTTATGGTAAATTTTCAAATCTTCATCCACTAAGCAAACAAAACCATTCTTCCAAGCTCTGTAGCAGAAATCTGTATCTTCCCATGTAAAAAAATAATCATCATCAATTAGCCCAATTTCACAAAACAAATTGCTTTTTATCAATATAAATGCACCAATGATAGAATCAACCTTTTTAAAGTTCTCAGAAAATTCTGTTTTATTATTATTTCTATAAGTATTGACTTTCTCATTCATTTTTTGATTATTATTGAAATAAAAAATACCATTACTTTGTAGTTTTTCTTTATCAAAAAATGAGAATTGCTTTGTTCCAATAATTCGAACATTATCTTTTTCTGAAAACCCAATAATATTGTTTACTAATTTCGACAATAAAGAAGAGTCTTCAAAATACAAATCATTATTTGCAAGCAAGACATAATCTGCTCCATTCTCCAAAGCATATTTTATTCCAATATTATTCCCTTTGGCCCAGCCATGATTTTCATTATTTTCTATCAAAGTAATATCGGGAAAAAACTTTTTAATAAAATCGCAAGTAACATCGGTAGAAGCATTGTCAACAACAACTATTTTGAAATTATCGTAAACCTGCTTTTTGAAACAATTAAGGGTAATTATGGTTTCGTCCAAATGGTTATAAGTAAGAATTACAATCAGAATTTGTGGATTCATAATTTTACAATATCTAATTTATTTTTTCCTTATTTTTCATACATTTGCAAAGATAATTAAAAAAGTATGTTAGAAGATAACGAAGTATTTATACATATAGGTTTGCCTAAAACTGCAACAACTTTTTTTCAAAAAGAAGTCTTTCCTAGAATTCAAAACATCAAATTAATCCAGACTCCTTTCACTCAATATAATGAAGCTTTTAATTCGATACAATATGCTGATGAAACTATATATAATGAAGATGTCGTGAAAGAAGAGTTAGCTAAATATAAAGAATTTAAGAAAATATTAATTTCTGAAGAATCTTTTTCAGGTGCTACTTTAAGTATTAATGGATTGAACAGAAGTCAAAATGCGAATAGGTTAAAAAAACTACTTCCTAATGCAAGAATAATTTTGTTTCTTAGAGGGCAAAAAAACATTTTGTATTCCATGTATAATCAATACGTTAGAACACATAATGGAACAAGAAGACTTGGATTATTTTTTAGATTTCCAACGGCAAATAGTTTTTATTTTAGAGAAAACTTTAATGAATTAACAAAAGAATCTTTTATCAATTTCTTACCAAACCATTCTCATTTAGATTTGTTTAAATATTATAATTTAATTAAGCTCTATAAATCATTATTTGAAAAAGTTGATGTATTCCTTTATGAAGATTTTTGCTTAAATCCAAATGACACTTTAATTAGTTTTGAATCAATTTTTAAAGAACCCATTCTAAATCCAGAAACAATAAATTTTGAAAAAAAAACAAACAATAGCGTAAAAAAAGAACAAATTGAAAGACAAATTTTCTTCAATAAAACCAATTTTATTTTTAGAAAAAAAAATATTGCAAACTTATTTTTCTTTATTTATAGATTAAAATTCAATTCTTCTTTTTTAGAAAAAGAAACTGAATTCATAAATAAGACAATAAAAAACTATTTTAAAGAAGATAATAAAAAAATTATACAAGAATTTAAGGAAATTAAAATAAATTCATTTCCCGAAAATTATGATTTCTAATTATGGAGCAGTCCTAACTCCTCTCATTCCAAATCCACTAACTCTTATTATACTAGCATTGTTAACGCCGGTTCTAACAGATAATCTCCAATTAACATTTGTTGCTACACCTAAATATGAACCCCCTAATTGCCCTGTACCTAAAGTTGTGGAATTATCTGGCCAATTTGAGACATCTCCATAACCAGTTATAAGTGAAAGCATACCATCTCCATGAACTCCATCAAAAATACGACCTGCAGCACTACCTATTGAAACAGTTCTTTCAGCCTCATTGCCACTAAGTTCCATTACTCCATAATAAGATGATCCTGATTCTATTCGATTTGAAATTGCAGTTGCAAAAATACCACATTTAACTGGACCTGTTGCAAATGCTGATTGAGTGCTTATATTCGTTGGTGTATTCAAAGAAACCTCATTTTCTTTTCCTGAATTTAAAATCCCTGTTATCTTATTCATTGTTGTATTACCCCATGCTCCTTCTCCTAAAACTGGAGCAACAGTGCCTCGACAAGCCTTAGAGAATTCTAACTCAGACATTGGACGAATACCTGCCCAATCAAAATATGCTGTAACTTCAGACCAAAGAATCATGTTAACAGGAATATTTTGCCCATCATCAATTTCATTGATAATTCCATTATTATTCAAATCCGAATAAAAATTTATTGGTAGAAATGGATCTATATTACCATCACATCTAATTCCATTTCGGTATAAAGGAGTTGCCGAATTTACTAAAACAAACTTATTAATGACAATTGATGTTCCAGAATTCGTGTTTGTATATGTTCGCTTTGATTGCTGATATCTGGTTAATGAGTTCAAAAAACCAACATACTCCTCTTGACTTACTTCATATTTTTGACAAAAAAAAGCATTATACCCTTTTGGGAAAGTCGCAGGTAAAATTTGAGTTGTTGTATTATTAAAATCATCCACTGGATTCATTCCTGTAGCATTATTATTTCCAAGGTTTCCAGCAACAACCCCACCTAAAGTAAGCGCATTTTCATTTAATATTTGAAAAGGTGTAGCAACACTTGCAGCATCATGCAACTGTCCCTTAATATCCGCAAGAATAATTGTTCCATCTCCAACAAAATGTGGGCCTTGTGGCACATAACACATTTCTATGGCAAAAACTTTCACTTGTATAGTATCAGTTTCAGTTAATCCATTTTCGTTGAAATACCAGCGCAGCTTCATTCCATCCCAATTATTAGAACCAGTTCCATTATTTGTTCTATAAGCGAAAACACCCATTCCTCTATCGGTAGCGGCAATATTTGTTTTTCCAACATAAAAAGAAGCAGGAACTCCATTATTATTAGTAACAGTGTGGTTTGCTGCATTTGTTGAAATGTATGCATGCCTCCATAAACTGTCGCTGTTTTTTTTGTATTTTACAAATATCCATGCTGCATCAAAATTATTAGCATCTCTCCATGAATTGTCCCAGCTCATATCAAAAGTGATATTCATATAATGATTTACACCATCAATTTCTGTGGTGGTGGG
>JACAAW010000131.1 GCA_013377115.1 Bacteroidota bacterium
CAATCAACTCAATCACTAATTCACTAAAAAACTAATTTAGAAAAAATCAAAATAAAGACAATTCAAGTTTTATTTCAAAAATTATTTTAAATTTGCCTAGCTTAAAAATTTTTAATCCGAATGAATAAAATCAAATTAGATATCATTGGAATTTCATATAGCCAATCTCAATCAGGCGCTTACGCACTTATTCTTGGCGAAAATGAAGGAAAAAGACGTCTGCCAATTATTATTGGTGGCTTCGAAGCCCAATCCATTGCTATTGAGTTAGAAAAGATGAAACCTAGTCGTCCTTTAACTCATGATTTATTCAAAAATTTTGCCGAAACTTTTAGTATTTTAATCAACGAAGTAATTATATATAAATTTGTTGAGGGCGTTTTTTATGCAAAATTAGTGGCCTTCGATGGTTCTAAAAATTCGGAAATTGATGCCAGGACTTCCGATGCAGTAGCTATTGCAGTTAGATTTGATTGCCCAATTTATACTTATGAAACAATTTTAACTGCAGCTGGAGTTCTTTTAGATGACGATTCTGCCATGGAGCTTGAAAAAGAAGATTCAGTTAAAGAAGCTTTAGAGGATGAAACTTTTAGTGATTACACTCATCTTAGTACCGAAGAAATTAATCAATTATTGCTGGGTGCTATCGATGATGAAGATTACGAAAAAGCCTCCAAACTTCGTGATGAACTTAAAAAGAGAAAATAATTTCAATTTATTTATTTAAAGATATTGCTTTATGAGTATTAAAAATCGTCTTGTTTTGATGAGTTTTTTTCAGTTTTTTATCTGGGGTGCGTGGCTTATCACTGTTAGCAATTATTGGTTTGGAACAAAACATTGGAGTGGATCCGAATTTGGTGCTATTTTTTCCACTTTGGGTTTTTCATCCTTATTCATGCCGGCATTAACTGGAATTATCGCTGATAGATGGGTTAGTGCTGAGAAGGTTTATGGATTTTTACATATTCTAGGTGGTATTTGTTTGGCTTTCATTCCTCAAGTTAACGATCCAACAGCTTTCTTTTGGGTTATTTTTGCTGCAATGATCTGCTATATGCCTACTATTTCCTTATCAAATTCGATAGCATATAATATTTTAAAAAATAACAATTTTGACGTTGTAAAAGTGTTTCCTCCAATCAGGGTTTGGGGAACTATTGGCTTTATCGCAGCAATGTGGCTTACAAATCTTACTGGAAATAAAGCCACTGAAGTTCAGTTTTATATTGCAGCTGTTGCCGCTATTTTATTAGGTGTTTACTCTTTTACTTTGCCAAATTGTCCGCCTCAGAAATTAATTTCAAAAGATGCTTCCTTTATGGAAACCCTTGGACTAAATGCATTTAAATTATTTGCTAATTATAAAATGGCTTTGTTTTTTATCTTTTCAATGTTTTTAGGTGGTGCTTTGCAATTAACAAATATGTATGGTGATGTTTTCCTTTCTGATTTTGCCAAAATTCCAATTTATCAGGATTCTTTTGTTGTGAAATATTCTACAATCATTATGTCTATTTCTCAAATTTCTGAAACCTTATTCATATTGGCGATTCCTTTCTTCTTAAAAAGGTTTGGAATAAAACAGGTAATGCTTATTAGCATGTTTGCATGGGTATTGCGCTTTGGATTATTTGCATACGGAAATCCTGCCGATAGCCTATGGATGATTATTGTTTCCTGCATTGTTTATGGTATGGCTTTCGATTTCTTTAATATCTCAGGTTCATTATTTGTTGAAACCACTACAGATTCTAAAATACGTTCCAGTGCTCAAGGTTTGTTCATGATGATGACCAATGGCTTTGGTGCAATAATGGGCAGTTCCATTAGTGGATACATTATTCAAAAGTATTTTACAGTTGGAGAGGCAAAAGACTGGCACAACATATGGTTAACTTTTGCTATTTATGCTTTGGTTATTGCTGTGGCTTTTGCAATTTTCTTTAAGCATAAACACAATCCAAAAGACATGAAAGTCTCTCACTAGGTCGTGATATGCAATGATTTAAATGATATTATTAATTGCCCCAATGCTTTGTTTTGATCGTAAATTACCACGACCTTTGGTGGCTGAGCTTGTCGAAGTCTAGGTCGTGGACTTGTTTATTAATAAACCTGGGCTTCTTGCACTGAGCGGAGTCGAAGTGTAGCCCAAATTTTAAATTTAACCTTTTTTTCTTTCAATTAGATTTAGAAAATCCAATTTCAATTTACAGATTCAAAAATCTTCTTGTAACCTTTCTGAATTTATGGCGTTTAACAAAGGTGTTTATTTTAAGCCCCTAAATGTCATATTTTTACAAAAATAGAATTTTGCTTCAGAAGATTTTTTTCTTCTTTATTTTTCTTTCTCCATTTTTGGGATTTGGACAAACGAAATCCATTCAATACGGAAAAGCGTCTTATTATGCCGATTTCTTTGAAGGAAGAATTACTGCAAACGGGGAAACCTATTCACAATCTGGCTATACTGCCGCTCACAATACATTGCCTTTTGGTACAAAAGTAAAGGTCACAAATAGAAATAACAATAAATCAATTGTTGTTAGAATTAATGATCGTGGTCCTTTTGCAAAGGGCAGAATTATTGATTTAACTAAAGAAGGTGCTAAAGCCCTTGACTTTGTTTATGCCGGCGTTACAAGCGTTGTTGTTGAAATTGTTGAATATAAAGCTAAAAGCGAATATTGTTATACCAATAAAAATTATTTCAAAAAACCAAAAGCTGGTAAAACTGAAAGTGTTATAAAACCTGCTGAAGTTAAACCGGTCGATTCTGCTTTGATTATTGCAAAAGTTGTTGATCTGCCCAAAACTGTCGAAGTAAAAAAAACAAATTCAGAGAAATGCATCATCAAAAAAGTGGAACTTTTACAAAACTCAATTAAAGAAAATATTTTTTATAGTCTTTCTTCCGATACACTTGATTTACATGGATTTGGAGTTCAGTTAGGTAGTTTTAAAGATTTTAAGAATCTCACAAATCTTTCGAAAAAGGCTTTAAAAAAATGTACAACTTCTTTTTCTGTGCAATCTGCAATGGTAAATAATGTTTTAGTTTATCGATTAATCGCTGGTGAACTTCCCGATAAGGAGAATGCAGAAAATTTAAGAAAAATTCTTCAAGCTGATTTCCCAAACTGTTTTATTGTTAATTTTGAAAACTTGAACAATAAAACTCAATCTCGATGATTCAATATTTAAATCTGCTTTCTCATGTTTTGGAAAATGGCGTTAAAAAAGAAGACCGAACCGGAACAGGAACTGTAAGTGTTTTTGGTTACCAAATGCGTTTCGATCTTTCCAAAGGATTTCCAATGTTGACCACAAAAAAAGTTCATACCAAATCAATTATTCATGAATTGCTTTGGTTTCTCAAAGGCGAAACAAATATTAAGTACTTGAAAGACAATGGTGTTTCTATTTGGGATGAATGGGCTGACGAAAATGGTAACCTCGGACCAGTTTACGGCTCGCAATGGCGTTCTTGGAGTGCAGCAAATGGGAGTATTGATCAGATTTCCCAGGTCATTGAACAAATAAAAAAGAATCCTGATTCACGCAGAATTATTGTTAGTGCATGGAATGTTGGCGAAATTGATAAAATGGCATTGCCACCTTGTCATATTTTATTCCAGTTTTATGTAGCGAATGGAAAATTGTCCTGCCAATTATACCAGCGAAGTGCAGATATTTTTCTGGGAGTTCCATTCAATATTGCATCTTATGCACTTTTAACGATGATGGTAGCTCAGGTTTGTGATTTGGAATGTGGCGATTTTATTCATACGCTTGGTGATGCACACTTATACCTCAATCATCTTGAACAGACAAAACTTCAGCTTTCTAGGGATTGTAGGCCATTACCAACAATGAAATTAAATCCCGAAGTGAAAAATATTTTCGATTTTAAATATGAGGATTTTACAATCCAAGGCTATGATCCTCATCCTCATATAAAAGCTGCGGTGGCAATTTAGATATTTAGATTGCAAAGGTTTGTAAAACTTTTTTAATCTTTTAAATTATACTCAATTTCCCCTTTAAAAACGAAAGTCGCTGGTCCTTCAAGATAAATATTTTGATAAATACCATCTTTTTTCTCAAAACTTACTTCAAAATTTCCGCCAAGTGTCTGGATATTGCAAGAATTAGATTTAATTAATCCATTTTCGAAAGCAGCAATTGTCGAAGCCGTCACGCCAGTTCCACAAGAAAGTGTCTCCTCTTCAACGCCGCGCTCATAAGTGCGCACAAAAAGCCCATTTTCAATTAATTCAACGAAATTAACATTGGTTCCCTCTGGGGAATATTTGTCGGAATAACGAATTTTCCTTCCTTCATTAAAAACATCATATTCTTTTACCTTTTCTATAAATGAAACATGATGCGGAGACCCCGTATTTAGAAATGAATAATTTTCATTGATTTCAATATTTCTTACATCTTGCATTTTTAAACTAATGGTTTTTATTAAACCTGAATTTGCAAGAATTTTCGAATCATGAACTCCATCAATAGCAAGGAATTTGGCTTCATTATTGATGATTCCCAAGTCATTGGCAAAAGAAGTGATACACCTTCCGCCATTTCCACACATCGAGCCTTCTTTTCCGTCTGAATTAAAATAACGCATTTTGAAATCAAAGTCATTCGATGGATTCAAAATCATTAACCCGTCGGCTCCAATTCCTAAACGTCTATTGCAAAGAAAATTTACATTGGTAATTGAAAAGAAATCTTGAGTTATGTTTTTATCCCGATTATCAATAACGATGAAATCGTTGCCAGCCCCGTGGTATTTGTGAAATACTAATTTCATTTTCCGTTGAGTTGATTGAGCAAACTTTTGTTCGAAATGGGAGTGAGGGGTTTAAAATCAGTTGTATTCTCTATGGTATAAAAATCTTTTCCACTTTTTAAATAAAGTAGTTTGTTAAGAAGTTTCAAGGAAACGGTTTCGAATTCAAAAAGTCCGAAAATAATAACTTTGTCTTTCCCCATTTTATAACCTTTATAATTTACTGGAGATTTCCAAAATTCAACTCTATAAATGTTTTTAGAGTTTTTCTTGGTGTTAATATCGCCAACTAGCAAAGAATCGAGGTTCTTTCCATTTTTATCATTTGGGTTTATTCCAGATGCTTGAACGGTTTTCGAAAAAAGCAATTCATCTTTCATAACAACATCATCATCTTTTACCTTGGCATATGCTTTTTGTGATTTGAAAAATGAGTCAAGCTGGAGCGAATCTGGCATTTTGCCATTAAAACTTGCAAAAAACTCATCCATTGCATTCGGGTCGTAAATATCAACATTGGTGGTGTCGAAAAAGGATAAACTGTCTTTTCCGTTTTTTTGAGCTTTCTGTTTTAAACTTCTATATAAAGCAGTTTTATCAGATTCTTTAACAGTAATATTTGAATCGGCATCTGAACTTTCGAAAATAGAACTGAAAAATGTTTTTACTTTCTTGATTAAGGACCAGTCGCCGCCACCCGAACTATTTTGCCACCATACAACACTAAAACTGACAAGAAGACCTATCAATATGCCATATAATAGAAAAGTATATTTGTTTTTTGGTCCCTTCATCTTGTAAATCTCATTATTAAATGACAATTTGGCATATTTTCACGTGTTTTTTCAAACAATTTGCAAAATTATAAAATTAGCATTACAAATTTGCTTTCTCCGATTTATTTTAATTAACAATTTTTAACAGCAGAAATAACAATATCAACAATTGTTCAACGTTGGTATAAAAACAATGAAAATCTAATGTTAATAGTTGTTAATAACATTCTTCAAGGCATAATTCTTGATGAAATTGACGCGGAAATTTTAAATAATTATTAATTTAATAAATCAACAAAAAATGAAAAGATTACTTTTAACCTTATCAATGGGCTTCATCGGCGGATTATTGTCTTTTGGCACAATAATGTTAATCGAAAAAAATAGGGCCAAGCACTTAAAATTTCAAGAGAATCAAATTCCAGTTTCAAATGTTGCTAATTTTTCTAATTTGCCCGCAAATATGGATTTTAAAAATGCAGCAGAAATGACAGTTCATGCAGTGGTCCATATCAAAACCGAGTATCAGCAAAAAAACAATTTATATGATGATTTTTTTGGCTTTAGCGACCCATTCAAGAATTTTTTCTACGGCAATCCTGGTAATTCGATGAGGCAAGCGCCACTTCAGGCATCTGGTTCGGGTGTGATAATAACCGATGATGGATATATTGTTACTAATAATCATGTTGTTCAGGATGCAAGTTTTATTGAAGTTACATTAAATGATAAACGAACCTATACTGGTAAATTAGTTGGTTCTGATCCTTCAACGGATTTGGCTTTAATAAAAATTGAAGAAGCCAAATTGCCTTTTATTGTTTTTGGAAACTCTGATAGTCTGAAATTAGGCGAATGGGTTTTGGCAGTGGGAAATCCATTTAATTTAACATCAACTGTAACTGCTGGTATTGTAAGTGCAAAAGCCAGAAATATCAATATTTTAGGTGGAGGCTCAAATGTTGAATCTTTTATTCAAACCGATGCTGCCGTAAATCCAGGTAATAGTGGTGGAGCTTTAGTAAATACTGCTGGACAATTAATTGGTATCAATGCTGCTATTGCTTCTAATACTGGTTCTTATACCGGCTATTCTTTTGCAATTCCTTCTAATATTGTTCGTAAGGTGATGAATGATTTAATGGAATTTGGACAAATCCAGCGAGCATTTATGGGATTGGGAAGTATTCAGGAGGTTGATGGGAAATTTGCTCAAGAAAAAGGCCTTGAAAAAGTAAAAGGTGTTTATATTTCAACTCTTGATCAGAATGGAGCTGCTTTCGAAGCTGGTATTCAGGCTGGCGACGTTATCATGAAAATTGATGAGAAGGAAGTTAATTCAACATCCGAACTTCAAGAAGTAATTAGCAGGCATCGTCCAGGTGATAAAATTAATGTTGCCGTTGATAGAATTGGAAAAGGCCTTTCTTTCGATATTGTTCTAAAAAATAAAAATGGTAATACCAAAATTGTTAAACAGGATGAAACAAATGTAATTTCATTGCTTGGGGCTACTTTTGAGCCAATTGGTGACCAGGAAAAAAATAGTTTGAGAATTCAATATGGATTGAAAATAATAAAGCTTGAAGGAGGGAAGCTAAGAGGCGCTGGAATAAGAGAAGGTTTTATTGTTACGGCAATTGATAAAAAGCCAATCAAAACAACCGAAGATATCAATACCGCTCTTCAGGGTAAAGCTGGAATGGGCGTTTTAATTGAAGGAATTTATACCAATGGTATGCGAGCCTATTATGGATTCGGCCTTTAATTAATTATTTTTTTGGTAAACTAGGTTGTTAATGAGTTACAGAATTGTTAATAAATTTTATGAAATATTATTTGGAATTAATCTAAAAATTGCTTAATTTTGTAAGATAATTGCGCCTATCTGTAAGGCGTTTGTATTCAAGGAATTAATCGTAGAAAGGAAAAAATGAGACAGCTTAAAATATCAAAATCAATTACGAATCGTGATACCGCTTCACTGGATAAGTATTTACAAGAAATTGGACGTGAGGGACTTATTTCTGCTGAAGAAGAAGTTATTTTAGCGCAGAGGATTAAAGCTGGTGATCAAATCGCTTTAGAAAAACTCACCAAAGCTAATTTGAGATTTGTGGTTTCAGTTGCAAAGCAATATCAAAATCAAGGCTTAAGTTTACCCGATTTAATCAATGAAGGAAACGTTGGCTTAATAAAAGCTGCCAGTAGATTTGATGAAACCAGAGGTTTTAAATT
Source organism: Bacteroidota bacterium (assembly GCA_013377115.1). GTDB lineage: Bacteria > Bacteroidota > Bacteroidia > Bacteroidales > CG2-30-32-10 > Cfx2-01. The sequence goes on from JACAAW010000131.1 coordinate 7,822, forward strand.
TATTTCCTATGCAGTATGGTGGATTCGTCAGTCAATTCTTCAAGCTTTAGCTGAGCAATCTCGTATTGTTCGTTTGCCACTTAACCAAGTTGGATCTTTAAATAAAATCAAAAAAGAGTCTTCAAGATTAGAGCAAAAATTCGAAAGATTACCTTCTGCAAATGAAATTGCTGAAGCATTAGAAATTCCAGAAGAAAAAGTTTCAGATGTCCTTCAAATTTCTACTCGTCATATTTCTGTTGATGCTCCTTTAGTTCAGGACGAAGATTCTAGTTTTTTAGATGTTTACATTAATAATGATGCAACTTTTACTGATGATGGTTTGATCCAAGAATCATTATCAAAGGAAATCCAACGTTCTCTATCTACTCTTTCTGAAAGAGAGCGTGATGTCATTAATCTTTACTATGGCATCGGAATGAATCATGGTTTAACTCTTGATGAAATCGGAACTAAATTTGATTTAACACGCGAACGCGTTAGACAAATTAAAGAGAAGGCAATCAGAAGATTAAAACATAATTCTAGAAGCAAACTTTTAAAATCATATTTGGGACAATAACCAAAATAAATATTTGAATAAAAACCGCTTTATTTCTATTAAAGCGGTTTTTTTTATTCCTATTTTTAATATTATTGAAAAGTAGTTGATAATTTTTTCGATAATCCTAGAATAGTTTTTTTTATTTTATTTACTTTGCACAACGATATTTTTATTTAAATCAAAGTTTTATGCATTCAACAAAATACATCTTCGTTACCGGAGGTGTTACTTCGTCATTAGGAAAAGGAATTATTTCCGCTTCATTGGCAAAACTGCTTCAGGCACGTGGCTATAACGTCACAATTCAAAAGTTAGATCCTTATATTAATATCGATCCAGGAACTCTAAATCCTTATGAGCATGGTGAATGTTTTGTTACCGATGATGGTGCAGAAACTGATTTGGATTTAGGTCATTACGAACGTTTTTTAAATGCAAAAACCTCTCAGGCAAATAATATTACTACTGGAAGGATTTATCAAGCGGTTATTGATAAAGAAAGACGTGGCGATTATTTAGGAGAAACCGTTCAGGTAATTCCTCATATTACTGATGAAATAAAGTATCGTATTAAGCTTTTAGCAAATCAAGGGAATTTTGATTTTGTAATTACTGAAATTGGTGGAACAGTTGGTGATATTGAATCATTGCCTTATATTGAGGCTGTTCGTCAAATGCGTTGGGAATTAGGTGCAAGTTGCTTGGTTGTTCATTTAACTTTAGTTCCTTATTTGGCAGCTGCTGGAGAATTAAAAACAAAACCTACCCAACATTCCGTTAAAACACTTTTGGAATATGGAGTTCAGCCAGATGTTTTGGTTTGTAGAACCGAGCATCACCTAAACGAAGGTATTAGAAATAAAATTGCTTTATTTTGTAATGTTGAACCAACTTCCGTTATCGAATCTATTGATACCAAAACAATTTATGAAGTTCCAATTTTAATGCGCGACGAAAATTTAGATACCGTTGTGCTTAAAAAAATGAATATGCCAATCGAAAAAGAACTGGATCTAAATAGTTGGCTGGAGTTTTTAACAAAACTTAAAAACCCAAAACATGAAGTAAGTATTGGTTTGGTTGGTAAATATGTGGAACTTAAGGATGCTTACAAATCTATCGTTGAGTCATTTATTCATGCGGGTACGGTTCACGAATGTAAGGTTCATCTTAAATTAATTCATTCAGAAAGTATTACTGAGGCCAATGTTGCTGAAAAATTAGCAGGATTGAGTGGAGTTCTTGTAGCTCCTGGCTTTGGTGAAAGAGGAATTGAAGGGAAAATAACAGCAATAAAATACGCCAGAGAAAGCAAAACCCCATTTTTAGGAATTTGTTTAGGAATGCAATGTGCAGTTATTGAGTTTGCCAGAAATGTTTTAGGTTTGGCCGATGCTCATTCAACCGAAATGAACTCGAGAACAACCAATCCTGTAATTGACATTATGGAAGCTCAAAAGAAAATTTCTTGTAAAGGCGGAACCATGCGTTTAGGAGCTTATCCATGTAAAGTAATTGCAGGTTCTAAAGTTTCTGAAATTTACAAAACCGAACTAATTTCTGAGCGTCATCGCCATCGTTATGAGTTTAATAATAAATATTTAGATTCGTTTCAAAATGCAGGATTTAAAGCTGTTGGAGTTAATCCCACAGATAACTTAATTGAAATGATGGAATTAGATAATCATCCTTGGTTTGTTGGCGTTCAGTTTCACCCTGAATACAAAAGCACCGTGAAACAGCCACATCCTTTATTCATTGGCTTTATTAAAGCGGCCATGAATTTTAATAAATAATTTTTAATTGTCTAAATATTAGTGTTTTATTGAATTAACTTAATTTAAGGTTAAATTTTCTATTTGACTAATATTCAATTGAACAATTCATTATCTTTGCAAATTCAAAAAAAATCACACTTTATCAAAGAGGAGTAATTAAATGGACAGGAATACAATTTATGGTTTGCTTATTATTGTTGCAATTTTCATAGGATTTAGCATTTATAATACACCATCAAAAGAAGAACAGGCAAAAATTCAGCATCAAAAAGATTCAATTGCTGCAGTAAATATAGCCAATGCCGTAAAAGCAAAAAAGGATTCTGCGCTTATTGTTAAGGATACAACAAAAAAGGTAGAAAAAGATTCAAAAGTAGCTGTTGCTGAAGTTTCTAAGAATGACTCAGTTATTGTTGCTGAGAAGAATTCAAAATTAGGAGTTTTTGCATCATCTGCAAAAGGAAAAGAAAAAGAATTTGTTTTAGAAAATGAATTACTCAAAGTAAAAGTTGCTAATAAAGGTGGTCGGATTACTTCTGTCCAATTGAAAAAATTCAAAAAATTTGATGGAAAACCTTTATTGTTAATGGATAAAGATTCTTCCAGATTTAATTTTAAATTCTTTATCAATAATGCGCCTTTCGAAACTAGTGAATTGTATTTTGAGCCAGCATGGAATAAAGGTAAATTCTATAATAAAGATTCCATAAGTATCTCAGGCAATGATTCGGTCGCTTTTATGATGCGTTTGTATCCTTTAAATGCTGATAGCACCAAAAATGAAAATTCCTTCATAGAATTTCAATACACTATGAAAGGAAATAGTTATATGATGGGATTCAACCTGAAATTTGTTGGAATGAAACAAATAATGGATGAAAGAACCAAAGATATTGCCCT
>JACAAW010000132.1 GCA_013377115.1 Bacteroidota bacterium
TCATCAATGTTGAAATGATGTATTCAGAAAACATGAGGAAAATAAAAGAATGTACCCAAGATGATGATATTATGATTTTATTGAATGATCAAAAAGATTTAATTCAACTAAGGTTTGAACTCTCCAAAATTTTAGGCCAAAGGGTAATTACAAAATAGTTTTTAAAAAAAATATTTCATGAAAAAAGCCACCAAATTGGTGGCTTTATGTTTTATAAATAAAATTTATTTGATAACGAAGTATTTTGATTTTTCAGTATCACAAATTTCGCAATTTTCTTGTACGTCTTTTTTATCGTAAGTATAACCACATTTTGGACAAACAAAATATTCAGCAGGTAAAGATTTGTCTTTTTTAGCATTTAAAGCGTCTAATGCTTTTTGATACATGTCTTTGTGTTTTTTCTCAGTATCCATAGCCCATTTGAAAGATTTTACTGCTTTTGTAGCTTGATCTGTTTCGCCTTGTTTGATAAATTCAGGATACATTGCTTCAAACTCATGAGTTTCGCCTTTGATAGAAGCTTCCAAATTTTCTTTCGTTGTTTTTACTTCGAAAGCGTCAAGTTTTACATCAAATTTTTCGCCTAAATCTTCCAATGCTTTTTTGTGGTTTTCAGCATGAATACTTTCTGCTTTTGAAGTAGCTTCAAACATTTTGGAAATTTGAATAAAACCTTCTTCTTTGGCTTTTGTTGCAAAAGCAGCATATTTTGCACTTGCAGTAGATTCACCAGTAATGGCGGCTTTTAGATTATCAACAGTTTTTACTGTTTTTTTTGTTGAATCAGTAGTGGTTTTGTTTTCGTTGGTTTTGTTTGAGTTGCCACAGCTACTCATGATTGCAATAACAACAATCATCATAAATGAATTCAAAAGTGTTTTTTTCATATTAGTTTTTTTAAAGATTAAAAAATTATTTATAAACCGATCATAAAATTATAAACTAAATTTCCTCCTAAAAATCCGGTATAACTGACTGTTGCTGCAGCTATGGCAATTAATAGAATGACGAAATATTTTAAAGCAGAATTTTCTTTTTTTGCTATTACCAAATAAATTCTGAAGATTGAAGCAAAAATCATAATTCCCATGGTGATTTTTGCAAACATTTCATGCTGAGCTAAAACCAAACCAGCTTCACCAATCTTTTTTGTTGTGAAAAACTCTCCCGTCAAAAAAGCCGCAATAGCACCTAAGGTTCCTAATATCATTAAATAGAATCCAATTTTTGAAAGACTGGGCTCTTTTTTTGATAAAAACAGACTAAATAAATCAGCAATAAAGCCCACCATAATTAATGCAATTGGAAAATGGACTATCATTGGATGGAAATGACTTGAATCGAACATCGTTTTCTTTTTTGGTTTTTACAAAGGTAAAGTAGTTTTTTTATTTAAATACAAAATAAAATTTGATTCTTTACTTTTTTACCTAAAATGAAGTTTTTTTTCCACCTTTTTTAAACCAAAAAGGTAGAGCCAAAAAGTTTTCTTCCGAACAATGCTCCAACCCGCTTTGCTGAATATTAAGAATCCTTAACAAAGTAGGTGCCTGAAAGCAAAATCAAAAAATCAAAAAAAACAATTTACGTATGTTTTGCTTCCAGCCAAACGTCAAGCGCCTTTATTAGGATTCTAAACATTCATCATTCAAACCAATACTGGCTCGCTGTTCGGAAAGGAAAACGCACTTTTTTTCTACGAAAAAATGAAATTGTTTTTGCAAACGACCTTTTATCTAATTTGCAATAGTGTTTAAAATGCCAAATGGAATATAAGAGAGGAATCTCTTTTCTAGTATTATTGGTACCATCGATTATTAATTGATGTACCCTTTTAAGCACTCAGATAGAATTGTTTAAATTTTTCAATATTTTAATTTTAATACACATAAATTATTCGGTTCAAGTCGTTACTTTTGTATTCTTAAAACCACCCTACTTTTTTATATGAAAGCACCTTATTCCGATAGAAAATATGTTATTTATATCATATTTATTTCCATTGGAATTATCCTAGGTTTTCGTTTAATCTATTTGCAATTAATGGATTCTAGTTATAAAGTCTCGGCCGATAAAAACGTTTTACGTTACAATACCGAGTTTCCTGCCCGAGGATTGATTTATGATAGAAATGGGAAATTGTTGGTCTACAATGAAGCGGCTTACGATTTAATGGTAATTCCAAAATACGCCAAAAATATTGACACTCTTGGCTTGTGTCAATTATTAGGAATCGATAAAGCTACTTTTATTGAAAAAATGAAAAAAGCTAGCATTTATTCCAGTTACTCGGAGTCTATTTTCGAAAAGCAGATTTCGAAAGAAGTATATGGATTTATTCAGGAAAAGCTGTATAAATTTCCTGGATTTTTTGTACAGGCCAGAACTTTAAGAAAATATCCTATTCCAATAGCAGCGCATACACTTGGTTATATTGGTGAGGTAAGTCCAGAGAAAACATTAGAAGATAAATACTATAAACCTGGCGATTATATTGGCATTAGCGGTATCGAAAAATCTTACGAAGCAGAACTTAGAGGAAAAAAAGGTTTGAAAGTAATGATGGTTGATGTTTTTAACCGCGAAAAAGGAAATTTTGCTGGTGGAAAATTTGACTCTGCTTCTATTGCCGGAAAGGATTTATATACTTCATTGGATGCAGATTTGCAAACTTACGGCGAATATTTAATGAAAAATAAAAGAGGAAGTATTGTTGCAATTGAGCCCGAGACAGGAGAAATTCTCACATTAGTTTCCAGCCCAACTTATAATCCAAATTTACTTACCGGTAGAATTCGGTCTAAAAATTATATGACCTTAATTGAGGATAAATTAAAACCCTTATTTAACAGAGCGTTGATGGCCCAATATCCTCCTGGATCAACCTTTAAACTAGTAAATGCGCTTATTGGAGAACAAGAAAAAGTTTTGGTTTCATCCACACGCTTTCCATGTTCTTTGGGTTTTCATTTTGGGAAATTAACCGTAAAATGTCATGCTCATGGATCGCCATTGGATTTGGAGCAATCAATTGTTCAATCTTGTAATGCCTATTATTGCTATGCTTTTAAAGCAATTGTTGAAAAAAGACCATTCATTTCAACAAAAGCCGGTTTTAATAAATGGCGAAATCATGTTTTGAGTTTTGGATTGGGTGAGAAATTTCACAACGATTTGCCAAATGAATTAAGCGGTAACATTCCAACATCTGACTATTATGATAAATACCATGGTAAAAACAGATGGAGAGCTGTTTCTGTAATTTCACTTTCTATTGGACAAGGTGAAATTGGAATCACACCATTACAATTGGCAAATTTAGCAGCAATAATTGCTAACAGAGGCTGGTATTATATTCCGCACATTGTAAAAGCGATCGGCAAGAAAAATAATTTAAATCAAAGATTTATTATAAAAAAGAACACAACTGTGGAAGCGCAGTATTTCGAACCAGTTGTAAATGCCATGAATAAGGTTGTTCAATCAGCATCTGGAACTGGATTTGGTGGAAAATTAGAGAATGTTTCTATGTGTGGAAAAACAGGAACTGCGCAAAATCCGCATGGAAAAAACCATTCCTTGTTCATTGCTTTTGCTCCCAAGGACAATCCTAAAATTGCAATTTCAGTAATTGTTGAAAATGCGGGTTATGGTTCAGAATGGGCAGTGCCAATAGCAAGTTTAATGATTGAAAAATATCTTTTTGGAAAAGTAAAAAGGAAAGATTTAGAACAAAAAATGATAACCGGTAATTTAATTTCATCAAATTGAGATATCAAAAAAACATATTTTCAAATATTGACTGGATTACAGTTGGCCTTTATTTGGTATTGGTTATTTTTGGTTGGGTAAATATTTATGCTGCCGTATTTAACGAAAGCCATAAAAGTATTTTTGATATTTCTCAAAGCTATGGTAAACAATTAATATGGATTGGAACATCCTTAGTTATTGCCATAGTCGTTTTGGCTATTGATGGCAAGTTTTTTAACACTTTTGCATACACTATTTATGGCATTTTCATTTTCCTTTTAATATTCGTTTTATTGGCTGGAAGTGAAATTTCCGGATCAAAATCATGGTTTAAAATTGGTGAATTTGCATTACAGCCATCTGAGTTTGCAAAATTTGCAACCAACCTAGCAATTGCAAAATATTTAAGTACGGCAAATATTAAAATCCAAGATTTAGAAACAAAACTTAAAACCCTTCTGATTTTAGCTATCCCTGTAAGTCTTATTTTTCTTCAAAATGACACCGGTTCCGCTCTGGTTTATTTTGCATTTATTTTTGTTTTATATAGAGAAGGACTATCAGGCAACGTACTCATATTGGGTTTTGTAGTTGTTGTTTTATTTTTCCTGACTTTATTAATTGATCAATATGTAATTATTGCCACTATTACTGGAGTATTTTTGGTTTTGTTTTTCTTCATCAAGAAAAAAAGAAAAGAGATTTTTATTTTAGTTGGGATTTATTTATTGACTACTGGTTTTGTTTTTAGTGTTGACTATATTTATAAAAATGTTTTGGAACCTCATCAAAAACAACGTATTGAAGTTTTATTGGGACAGCAAACCGACTTGAAAAAAGCAGGGTATAATGTAAATCAATCTAAAATTGCAATTGGATCGGGCGGTTTTGCCGGAAAAGGTTTTCTTCAGGGCACCCAAACCAAATATAATTTTGTTCCCGAACAAAGTACGGATTTTATCTTCTGCACAGTCGGTGAAGAATGGGGATTTTTAGGAAGTATTGTTGTAATTGGCCTATACATTACCTTACTGATTAGGATAATTTTTGTGGCCGAGCGGCAAAGATCTTCTTTTAGTAGAATTTACGGTTATGGCGTTGCATCTATCTTGTTTTTCCATGTTGTAATTAATGTAAGTATGACGATGGGATTGGCTCCAGTAATTGGAATTCCTTTGCCATTCTTCAGCTACGGAGGTTCGTCTCTTTGGTCATTTACAATATTGTTATTTGTTTTTATTCGTCAGGATGCATTTAGAGTTCAGCAATTATAATAATGAGAACCAAAGCGAGTTATTAAAAATTAAAAAGCGAAAATGAAAAAAATTGGTAAAATATTCAAATACGCTGTTCCCTACTGGAGCTTAGCATTGCTGAATATTTTCTTCAATGTTTTATTTGTGGCTTTTTCCTTGGTTTCACTGGCGATGATTGTTCCTTTCCTTCAAATTCTTTTTGGTAACTCTAAAATCGTTACAAGTGCGCCTGAACTTACTGTAAATATTGAATCTATTCAAGCCAATTTCAATCTTTTCATCAGCAATATTATTGTTGAAAATGGAAAATCGGAAGCCCTATTCTTCATTTGTTTATTCGTAATTGGACTCTATTTTATGAAGAATTTAAGCCGATATATGGGAATGTTCTTTATGGCCAAATTAAGGAATTCAGTTGTTTTCGATATTCGGACTGAATTATTTGCAAAAGTATTAATACTTCCTTTAGCGTATTTTTCGGAGCAAAAAAAGGGTGATTTGATTTCGCGTATGACTTCTGATGTTCAAGAAATTGAAAACTCAATTATGAGTTCATTGGAAATGATTTTTCGTGAACCAATTACCATCATTTCTTTTTTAGCAGCATTAATTTATATCAGTCCACAGCTTTCATTATTTGTTTTGGTTTTTTTACCAATTGCTGGATTAATAATTGGGAAAGTAGGAAAGAACCTGAGAAAAAACTCAAATATTGTTCAAAACAAGTTAGGTGGATTAATTTCGAATTTAGAAGAAACCATTGGTGGAATAAAAATATTAAAAGCTTTTAATGCTTTAGATTCTTCCGAGAAAAACTTTCAAAATCAGAATAATTCTTATACCAATTTAATGGTAAAAGTTTATAGAAGAAAAGATTTGGCTTCTCCATTAAGCGAGGTTCTTGGAGCTGCTGTTTTTGTTGTGATTTTATGGTTTGGGGGAAATCTTGTTTTAAAAGGAGGAAATAATCTTACCGCAGACACTTTTATTGCTTATCTGGCTATTTTTTCACAAATTATTAATCCAGCAAAGTCTTTTACTACAGCCTATTACAATATTCAAAAAGGAATGGCTTCTGCCGATAGGATTCAACAAGTTTTGGATGCTGAAGAGGTAATTATTGAAAGAGAAAATGCCATTCCAATTAAAGAATTTAAAAATACCGTCGAATTTAAAAATGTTAGCTTTTCATATCAGAATGAATCTTCCATAGATTCAAATGAAAACCAACCCGAAATTGTTCTAAAAAACATCAATCTAATAATTGAAAAAGGCAAAACAATAGCAATTGTTGGTCAGTCGGGAAGCGGAAAAACCACCATGGCAAATCTATTACTTCGATTTTACGATTGTACTGAAGGCGAAATATTAATTGATGGTAAGCCAATCAGAGATTGTATTATTTCGGATGTGCGCGGTTTAATTGGCATTGTAACCCAAGAATCAATTCTGTTTAATGATAGTGTTTTCAATAATATTGCCTTTGGAAACAAAAGTTTGAATAAGCAATTAGTCATTGATGCAGCTATAAATGCCAACGCTCATGAATTTATTAAAGACATGGAAAATCAATACGATTCTATGATTGGAGATAGAGGAACAAAATTATCTGGAGGACAAAAACAAAGGCTGAATATCGCAAGAGCAATTCTAAAAAACCCACCAATATTGATTTTAGATGAGGCAACTTCATCATTAGATTCAGAATCAGAAAGACTTGTGCAATCTGCTATTAATGAATTAATGAAAAATAGAACTTCCATTATTATTGCACATCGACTTTCAACCATACAATTTGCTGACGAAATCATTGTTTTAGATCAAGGCCAAATTGCTGAAAGAGGAAAACACAATGAACTTTTTGAAAAAAATGGCATCTATCGTAAACTATGCGATTTACAATCAATTTGTTAAAAAAACAAAAATGTTTGGGATAAGAATCATTTTTTCATAGATTTGCACTTATATACTAACCAAATAACTTCCATATGAAAAAAATAATCTTTACTTTTCTTTCTGTATTTTGCGTTCTGGCATTAAACGCTCAAATAACAATCACATCTACTGATATTGCTGTTCCGCTTAACACAAAAAACATTATGCAAATCGATACCATTCCTACAGGAATAAACATTGGAACTGCAGGTGTTAACTTAACATGGAATTTTTCAGGAATTAACAATCATCAAACAGATACGGTTACTATTTTGGCTCCTTCATCATGTCCTAATAGTGCGTCTTTTCCAACAGCAAATCTTGCCTTACATTCAACATTAGACAACGGTTTTGCTTTTTTAAATAATACTGCAACTTCATTAATGTTAGTTGGTCAAGCTGGAACACGAGATATTAATGGCAGTAGTTTTACATTAGTTGTGCCTTTAAATCCAACCCAACAATTTATGAAATTTGGTTGTACTTATCAAACCAATTATATCAATACCAGTAAATATGATGTAAAAATGCCTTACGGACAAACGGTAACATTACCAGGAGTTCCTATTCCAATTTTGGTTGATTCAATTCATGCAAAAAACATAACTGTTGTGAAAGATACCATTGATGCTTGGGGAACGGTAACAACTCCTCTTGGAACTTTTCCTTGTCTAAGAGAAAAAAGAATGGAATTTAAAATTGACAGTGTTTGGGCTTTTAGCACTTTTACTTCATGGACAGGAATTACTCAATTTCTTCCAAAATTAGGAGTAGATACCATTATAACCTATAGCTGGTTAACAAGTGGTATTAGTGTTCCTGTTATTAAAGTTACTGTTGACAATAAATATGGCATTCCAGTTAAAGTTAACTATTTAAAAACAACTCCTTATATTGGAATAAATGAAATTACTGCCAATAACATTAAATTGAATGTATATCCTAATCCAGCTAATTCTGAAATAAACATCACATCAAATCTTAACGAAAATGCTAATTTCGAACTATTTGACTTAGCAGGAAAAATCGTAAAAAGTGAATTAATTATTGGTCAAAACCAAAAAATTAATTTGGATGGTATTTCTAATGGAATGTATATCTACTCGTTGAAAGATGTAAAAGGCAATTATTTGTCGAATGGAAAACTTTCAGTAACCAAATAGAAAATAGAATTTTAAAACATAAAGGTCGTAATTTTTACGACCTTTTTTTATCGTAAATAATATGAATGAGCCAATTAACGAGCGGATAATTAAATTTATTAACGAGCATCACATTTTTACATTAGCAACTTCTAATAACAACCATCCCTATTGCTCCACCTGCTTTTATGTTTATATGGAAAAAGAAAATTTATTGGTTTTTACTTCTGATAAAAAAACAAAACATATACAAGATGTTGAGCAACAAAACAGAGTCGCTGGTGCCATTGCTTTAGAAACCTCCATTATTGGAAAAATTCGGGGAATCCAATTTACTGGATTCATTACCGAATTAAAAGGTTCTTTATTATCTAAAGCACATTTAAGATACTTGAAAAAGTTCCCAATAGCTATTTTAAAAGAAACCACACTTTGGGCCATTGAACCCGATTTTATAAAAATGACCGACAATAGATTGGGCTTCGGGAAAAAGCTTATTTGGGAAAATCCAAAAAATTAACTTTTCGTTTCTCTCTCATTAAATATTTAAACATTTCGCTTGTTTAAATATTGAAACTTTTTCTTATCTTTCACTTTTAATAGTTTAATTTTTTAGTTTTATAACATGGGCTAGCCCCCTTGTATACTATTTAAATACTTTCAATATTTGTTGCATTGTAAAATCAACGTTTTTAAACCCTTTACTATCCTAACAATCCCACAGATGAAAGAAATGAAAATAAAATTTCAAAAAAACTTTAAAGTATTTAATTTTTGCTTGGTGGTTTTTATTTTTTGTCAACTATTTAACATCAGCCAAGTTTCTGCACAAAACAATGAATTTAATCTAGGGCAGGCTCGCGACCTGGTTGTTTCTGAAGGCTTTTTTTACGATAATGGCGGAAAATATAGCAATATCACGAATAAATATTCGATTACCACTTTTCATGCAAAAAAGGATTTAATAGAAATTTATTTTACTAATTACACAATTCCACAAGGTTCAGAAATAAGGATTTATAACGGAAACACCAATAAAGATCCTCTATTTGGAGTTTTTGGATTTGGAGATAAAATCTGGAACGTTTCTGGTCCAAATATAACCATAGAATATATACCTTCTTCTTTTGACAAGGCTCCAGCTTCAGGCTGGAATGGTGTTATTAGAACGATTCCTTTTTCAGATAAAAAAACAAAAAGTTTAATGCCAGAAAGTGATTGTCCAGGTGCAATTCCTCTTTGTCAAAACACAACAGTAATTGCTTTAGGAGGTCTTTACACCGATTTGGGTTCTATCAGCGATGATGATGGAAGTTGTTATAGTGGAACCGGAAGTGGTGGCTCGGTTTGGTACACTTTTACTCCACAGTCGAACGGTCCGCTTGATTTTACAATCACTCCAACCGGATCAACAGATTATGATTTTGTTGTTTGGGATATCACCAATGGTTGTGCCAGCGGACAAAGAGTACAAGTAAGTTGTAATTTTTCGCTTTATACTGGCGCCACAGGTTTAAGTTCAATAAATTGCTCAGAATCTATTGGAGGTGGTGGAAATTGCACCTCAAATGATTGTTCAACCGATAGCAAACAATCCGATTGCAATAGATTTAACAGAAGATTAAACGTACTTACAACTCATCAATATGCCATTTGTGTAAATTTTTATAGTGGATCAAATGACGGATTTGTTCTAACCTTCAAAAATGAAGCATCTTCAGTAAATATAACAGACGTAACACCACCTTTTATTAATAATACTTATGCAAATGTTTGTGGTGGGGCTAGTCAACTTCACATTCATTTTAATGAATGGGTTGATTGCGCTACAATTCAGAATGGTGATTTCACCTTAGCAGGATATACTTTTACAGTAACAAATAATTATTGTATCAATGGAAGAACAGATCAGGTAGATTTAAGTGTTTCTCCTGCTTTACCTTTAGGAACTTATTCTATACATGCACAAGATATTTTGGACTTCTGCGGAAACAATATGAACAGTAATTATAGCGTTGTTATTGGCTCTGTTCCAACTGCTAATGCAGGCTCGGATAAAATAACATGTAAATCTCCTGGATTTTTGGGTATTGGATGGACTTACTCACCATCATCACAAACTTTAACAGCAACATCTGGAACCAGTTATGAATGGAGCGATGGACAAACAGGTGCATCTGTGGGAGTTTCTCCAACAACAACAACAACCTATACCGTAACTGTGGCTAATGGAGCCTGCACTGCAACAGACAATGTTGTTGTTTTTGTTGATGTTGCACCTTCTCCAAATTTAGGAGCAGACCAAACAATTTGTGCAGGTTTTCCTGTTACATTTAATGCTTCTGGAGGGGTTTCTTACCAATGGCAATCAACCACAACAACAATTTTCGGAACACCCACAGGTTGGACCAATATTCCTGGGGCAACTTCTTCAACTTACACTGGCACCCCAGGAAGCACAATTTATTATCAAGTTTTGGTTACCAGCGCCAATGGATGTACAGGTTCTGATTGGGTGAAAGTCACAATCGGTTCGGGTGTTTTCAATGCAATTGCATCTCCGCCAATAATCTGCGCTGGCTCAAGTACCACTTTATCAATGCCGCCATCATTACCAAGTTACACATGGACTGGAGGCCCAACAAATACTTCATGGGTGGTAAGTCCTGCTACTTCAACAGTTTATACTGTTACAAGCAATACTGTTGGCTGTACAGGAACTTCAACAATCACAATTACAGTAAATAGTTTGCCAGTTGTAACAGCAACAGCATCAAATTTAAC
>JACAAW010000133.1 GCA_013377115.1 Bacteroidota bacterium
AAATCCTCTTCTAAATAGAAATTGGCTTTAATATTTTTTTCTGAATGAAGCGAAGTATCTGATTGGGTTTCAAAATATTTTGCTGTTGATTCCTTTGTTTCCATACCTTGATACAAATTAAGAAAAGCGTTTTCAAGTAACGAATCAGCATGAGAAAATTTAACTTTATCAAATTCGTTTTTAAAATCAACAATAGTTTTATTGGCCAATAGGCTCTTTTTTCCTAATGCCAACAGGTTCTTAACGGATTGGTAACCAATGGTTTTTAATATTACTTTTTTGTCGGGATCCAAAAAAACAAGCGTTGGCACCACGGTTATTCCAAATAATTCTTTAATCATCGGACCTTCACCTTTTTCGATGTCAATTTTATAGGAAATGAAATTTTTATTGAAAAATTCTCCAATTGTATCGTTGGTAAAGGTTTCCTTACTCATTTTCTTGCAAGGTCCGCACCAACTGGTATAAGTGTCGATAAAGATAATTTTATTTTCGGATTTTGCTTTTTTAAGTAAATCATTCCAATTGCCTTCATAAAAATGAATGCCATCCGAAATAAACGAAAATGGTGAGAAAAGAAAAAACAGTAAAATAAACAAACTGCTTTTAAGCATTTTTTAGTCTTTTACTCTGTTAAAAGCCAATGTTTTAACCATCCAATTTGGCAGTGGTTTTGTTTGGCTTCTATTATTTAAATTAAAGTACCAGCCTATCTTCTTGAAAATAGGCAGCTTATGTGTTTCAACGAATTCAATTAAAGTTCCATCAGGATCCTCGATATATGAGAAATGTCCAGCTGCTTCTCCCATATCAAAACTTGAAGCGCTATCAGCAACAAATGGAAAACCGTTGGTTTCACATTCTTCTTTAAGTTCTTTCATTCCTCTGATATCAAAACAAAGATGAATGAATCCTTGGTCGCCCCAAAATCTGTTTTCAAAAATGTTTTTTGGTTCACGGGTATTTACTTTTACCAATTCAATTTGGGTTGGTCCTAATAATTTCGAAAAAGCACCTTGACGTAAAGTTTTATGCTTCAATAAAGTTCTTCTGAAGGTTTCATTTCCACCTGGTATTCCGGCAAAATCCTCAAATTTGGTTTCAACATCATAAACCACTTCATCGTAGCCTAAAATATCGGCATATAGCTTTTTAGCTTTATCAATATCAGTAACACCAATTACACAACCAAAAACGCCGCCAGTAAGCTTGTTTTCATTTTTGAAACAATAATCATCAGAAATGACTTCAAAAATGTTATTGTAAGGATCTTTTACGAAAAAATGTTCTGTTCCAGCAGGATTTTCTTTAGCTTCGGTAAGTAAGTTTAAATTTCTGGATTTAAATAAATTATATGTTTCTTTAACGTTGTATGATTTAATCTTGGTTATATAAATTCCGGTATCTCCGAGCAATACTTCAAAATCCGCAGGAACAGGTCTTCTTTCAGTATATTGCCAAACTTCAAAACCGCCACCGCTTTGCATGTTCATTGCCAGGACTGCATGGCGTTCCCATGGTCTGCCACCGGTATAAGGCAACATCAAACCAGCAACAGCAGCATCATCAAAAATGCAGATATCCATCCCGAAATTCTGTCTATACCATTTCCAAGCTTCTTGATAATTTTCAACACCAATCCCTATTTGTTGAATTCCGCAGATAATTTTTTGCATAATTTAATATTATTTAATTGAAAGGCAAAGGTAAGAAAAAACCACCTATGTGCTTAGGTTGGTTTTATCTTTCTTATAATTCTGTTGAAAATGAAGGGTGTAAATCTTTTAAAATGAACCATTAACAGTTCTTTACCGCCAATCAAAACTTCTTTTTTATTTTTTCGAATTGCTCTTAAAATTTGCTTGGCACAGCTTTCAGCAGTGATTCCGCCATCTTGTCCATCGTCCATTTTTCCATGTGCTTTTCCATCTGCAGTAAGTGCATTTAGTGAGATATTGGTCCGAACTCTTCCAGGACAAACAATAGTTACGCGAATATTCTCTTTGTAATTTTCCAATCTTACTGATTCGAAAAAGCCATGAAGCGCATGTTTGGAAGCTGCGTATGCTGAGCGAAGATTGAAACCAAATTTTCCACTGATACTGCTTGTAGCGACAATATGCCCGCCACCATTTTTTAGCATTACAGGTAATACATATTTTGTTAAAAGAACTGCTCCAAAAAGATTGATTTCCATAATTTTTCTGAAAATCTCCATCGAAGTATCAACAAATAATGTACGTTGACTGACGCCACCGTTGTTAACCAATACATCAATTTTTGGAGTAATCGTCATTACTCTATCGAAAGCCTCTTTAATACTTTCTGGCTTTTCTAAATCAATAAAAATAGCATCACACTGACTGCAGGTTTTTAAACAATTTGTTTTTACTTTTTCTAATTCTTCAGAATTGTTTGAAGAAATAATTAATCTGGCATTTTCTGCTGCAAATTGGTAAGCCATTGCTTCTCCAATCCCCGAAGATGCGCCTGTTATCCAAACAATCTTTTCAGTGAAATACATAAATTTTATTAATGTTAATTAAAATTTCTTGAAGTGCAAAAATAAGAAACTTTAAGAATCTTACTTTATTAAAGTGATGGTTCCTTTATACTCTCTGGTTCTTCCGAAAACTTTTTCTGTTATAACAGCTGTATAAACGTAAACCCCAGAAATAATATCTTTATTTTTTCCGGAATTTTGTAGAGTTCCATTCCATCTTCGGGTAAAATCTTTTGTTTTATAAACTTCTTCTCCCCATCTATTATAAATATACATTGCAAAATCTCCCATTTCAATATTATAGCCAACTGGACCAAAAGTATCATTTAATCCATCGTTATTTGGGGTAAACGAGCTTGGGAAATATACGGCATCAATGTCGTTAACGGTTATTTCTTTTTGAATCGTGTCGGTACAACCTCTACTATCAGTAATTATTAGTGTTACCAGATAATTTCCAACATTTTGGTAGGTATGGGTGTTATTTTGATCACTTGAACTTACACCATCTCCAAAGCTCCATTGCCAATTTGTGGCACCAATAGAGCCATCAAAGAAATAGGCTGTATTATTATCTAAAATATTCAGAACAGAGGGCGTGAAAGAAAACAAAGCTGTAACATCAGTGATATTATGCACAAAAACTGATTGTGAAGTTTCACAAACGCCATCATCAACAGTTACAGTGTAGTTTCCTGCATGCAAATTTAAAATTTGGTTGGAATATTCCGGTGGGGAAGTGCTCCAGGTATAGGTATAAATTCCGCTTCCTCCACTAGCAACAACGGTTGCACTGCCATTTCCGAAGTTGCAATGTTCATCTTCGGTTGAAAAGAGCAGTTGAGGTCCAGGAATATTTGGAATCGTTACTGTTGTTAATACAGAACAATTATTTCCGTCGGTAACAGTAAGTGTATAAGTTCCGCTGTGGACATTGGAAATGTTAAGAGTATTTTGAATGGGCACCGTGTTCCATTGAAAAGTGTATGGAAGAACTCCACCATTTACGGTTGCATTAATACTGCCAATTCCTAGATTGCAGGTATCAGGATTAATATTGTTGATAGTAATTTGTGGTCCGCCAATTACTCCAATAACCACAGTATCAATTGCGACACAAGTATTATCTGTGAATGTTACGATATAAGTTCCAGAAGATAAGCCACTTATTGATTGTGAGGATTGAGGAGGGGCTGTGTTCCAGTTGTATAAGTAATTTCCACTTCCAACAGAGTGAGTAACTGTTGCACTGCCATCGTGTAAATTACAATGTTCGTCATTGCCTGACGCCGAAATTGTTGGCTGATAATTGGTAACCGTAACACAAGTTGTTGAAGAATTTGAAGCGGCATCATTTACCGTAACGCAATAAATTCCATCACATAAGCCAACAGCAGTTGAAGTTGATTGAAGTTGTCCGTCATTCCAATGATAAGTATAAGGTGGAGAGCCTCCA
Source organism: Bacteroidota bacterium (assembly GCA_013377115.1). GTDB lineage: Bacteria > Bacteroidota > Bacteroidia > Bacteroidales > CG2-30-32-10 > Cfx2-01. The sequence continues at coordinate 3,960 of JACAAW010000133.1, forward strand.
GCTGCAATTACAGAAGCCGTTCCCGTACAAGTAATTACGGGCGCTGGAATGCAGGTGGCATTGCAAGTTCCATATGTTGGACTTGCAGGATTGTTGGTAACCCAACTTGCCCCATCAGGAATTCTTTGAAAAGACAAACCTGTCAATGTAACATTCGATGCAATATAGGTTTTGTTTGCCGCTGGAATACTCGAATAGGATGGCAATATTCCAGCAAATGGACAGGAAGTATAGCTCGGAACACATGGGTTTGCGGCAGTATTAACTGCCGATAAATCAGCCCAAGAAATAGCATCTTGAGGAACGCCAAGATTATTATAAAAAGCAAACCAACCTCCTACATTTGGAAACCATAATCTATCTCCGCCACCAATGCATATTTGGGAAATATTATTTACAACAATTTCTTTTGTTTGGCCTGGAGCAGAACCTAATAAATAGGATGGAACTGCAGGTGCATTGCTTCCTCTTACAACTAAAAAACCTCGTGGTGGAATTATTGTACCTGGTGGAATAACAAATCCTCCAGGGTAATCAATTCCAGCCTCTTTTGAATTATTTCCTAAATAATAGCATGAAATATCTACTGATTGGCATTGATTGGGGTTGTATAATTCGATCCACTCTCCGCTATTGGTGTTAGGACTAAACCCAGGACCATCACCATAAATTGATCCGTCATACACACCAGGTTTTAGCATTACTTCATTTATTAATATGCTGGGTCCATTATAATTACAACCAACACCATCACAAACAGTATTGATTTGAGAAGAACCAATTAAATTTATTTGACCAAATATATTTGGAAGAAAAACAATTATAAATATTATACAAAAGAAAAAACGGGGGCGCATTTTTTTTATTACCTAATTAAATTCACATTTCCAGAGTATTCTGTACTTTGACCGAAATATCTTTCTTGAGCAATAATGTAATAAACATAAACCCCAATTTTAGCATCTTTAATTATGCCGTCATTTCGTAAAGTGCCATTCCATGGCTTGTTGATGTCGGTGGTTTTATAAATTTCTTTTCCCCATCGATCAAAAATGTACATTTTGAAATTTGAAAGATCAACATTAAAACCTGTTGGTCCAAATACATCGTTAATTCCATCATTATTCGGAGAAAATGCATTCGGAATATAAAAAGTATTGATATCTCTAACGTTTATTATCAAACTTGTGGTATCTGAACAATTTTGAGTATCACCAATTATTAATGTTACAATAAAAGATCCTTCTGAAGTATAAGTATGCGAAGGATTTTGTTCAGATGAGGTAGTACCATCACCAAAATTCCATTGCCAATTTATGGTATTTTCTGATAAATCAGTAAATTGAGTTGTTTGGTTTTCGGAAAGAGTTAATTGAATAGGACTTGCAGAAAAATTTGCGACCAAATCTGAAATATTGGTAATGGTAACCGATCCTGAAGCTGAGCAATTTCCATCACTTACTGTAACAGTGTAATTTCCAGCATGCAAATTATTAATTGAAGCCGTAGCTTGAGGAGGTATTGTATTCCATGAATAAAAATAGGCACCAGATCCTCCAGTTGTGATGGCGATAGCATTTCCTGTTCCGTCGCTACAATGTTCGTCTCTTCCTGTAATGGTTAGAAATAAGCCATCAATATTTTCAATTGTAATGCTTTGCGATACGGTACAAAGGTTTGAATCGGTAACGGTTACAATGTAGGTTCCAGCCAAAAGATTGGATGCTGTTGAACTGGTTTGCACAGGAACGGTGTTCCATGAATAAACATAAGGTCCAACTCCAGTAGAAATATTTATTGTGGCGCTTCCAACACCAATTCCACATGTATCTTGAATAATATTTGAAAAAGTGCCAGCTGTAATTCCACCAATATTATTGATAGTTACAGAATTTGTTGAAGAACATGAACCATTTGTAACTGTTACAGTATAGGTTCCTGCACTTAAACCTGTGGCCATCGGATTTGTTTGAGCCGGACTTGTGCTCCATAAATAAGAATAAACTCCTGTCCCTCCAGTGGCTGTTACCGTTGCAGTTCCATTATTTGCACCACAAATAACATCTGTTGAGGTTGCTGTTGAGCTTACAGCGGAAATAGTGAAATTTAAGCTACCAGCAGGAGCAACATTTCCACATAAATCTGTAACAGAACCAGATGTGGTTAATAAATTAATACTATATGTTCCTCCGGTTGTAATTGCAGGAGAAATAGAAGCTGTAAATGTGTTTTCTTGTGTTCCTCCAATAGTACATGCTGCACCAGTAACGGAAGAAACAGTGTAAGGCCCACCAGGACCGGTTAATGAGAAATCTCCTGCAATTATGGTATTGCATAAAATATTTTCTGAAAAATTAAAAGTAATTGTTGTTGCGCCACAAGCAATAGGTGTATTTACAGATTCGATATGAGGCGGAATATTGTCAAATATGGTCGCTGTGGAACCACCAAAATTGATAGCATAACCGTTTTGTGAGCTGGTCCAGTTATCAATCATAATAACATAAGTTCCTCCTGCAACAACAGGAATATCAGCATTCCAAGGAGGACCATTGATGTCTCCTGGACCGTTAGAATTTGTTGTTCCACCAGATGCTGTACTTGCCCCGGTTGGGCCATTATAACCAGTAAGGGCACCATATGAATTGCAACTTATTTCAAGACTTGGATTACTATAAATATCAGCACATCCTGCGTTAGTTAAATTGTAAACACCCCAATCGTAGTCGTCGTTATTGTTGTTTGGGGTTAAGATAAAACTAAAATTTCCGGTTGTTTGAGCCGTGAATGTGTACCATACGCTATTATTCTCACCACCCCCACTAGATAGACAAGAACTAGATAGTGTATTTATTTCGTTCTGATAGTTTCCTGCCCCAACATATGAATTTGTTGTAGAATAGGTGTTTTGGCATATGGGAATCGCCCCAAGACAATCCTGAACTGTGGGAACTTGAGAATATAAATTTGAATTAATGAACCCAAATAACAGTAAAATAATTAATTTATTAATACTGAAATTTCTTTTCATTTCTTTGAATTAATAATTTATAAATCAAAACTAACACCGAAGTTAAATCCTGATGAATTATATTTCTGGTTTATAGGAAAATCCTTACTAAATGCAGAGTTTAAATTATATTTAATATTAGGCTGCAAGTAAATATTCCAATTTTCGTTTATTCTATAAGCAAACTTAAATCTAAAAACAAAATTATATATATTTTTGTTCATAGGAAAATCATTTTTGCTATTTATTTCGTAAACATCATTTTCTTTTGTATTAAGAATCACGCCCTTAGCGTTGACGAGAAAGCCAAATGATAGGCCTGTAGATACTTCAAAAATTAACCTCTTTTTACCAAATTGATATCCAGCCAACAAGGGAATTTCAAGATAATCAAATCTGTTATTTCTATTGTATTGTTTTAAAGCTAAAGTTGTGTCTTTAAAATCGATCCAACCAATAGTATCCCAACCAATCACAGCAGTGTCTTGATTATAGATAGGCTCAATTATAGGAATGTTAATACTTTTGGTGTCCGTAACATTCATTATTTCATAATTGATGTTTTCCCCAAACTGTGTATAATTTAAACCAGATTGCAAGACAAGTCTGTTAAAACGATATGAAATTTCTGCTCCTAAAGCAAGGGTGTTTATTGGAGCTTCATTATGCAATCTAAATGCAGTATAATGTTCATTTCCTGCGGTTGAACCAAAAGTTTTGTCAATATAAGAACTGCCAGCAAATAAACTTACAGCGAAATTTCTATATGCAGACTTTTTACTGTTTTGATTTGGTAGTTGTTTGGCGGAAATAACTCCAACTGTTGAATCTGTATTAATTTTCTTCTTAATATTATTATCAGAAGAATTGTTTGTTTTAATTTCATTAACCACTACCGTTGAATCAATGTTACCAGAATTTATTTGAGTTTTTTCATTTTTAAAAGGAATAGGTTTTTCAATATCTGTTTGAACAACAGCAGATTTAATTTCATAAGAATCTTCACTATTTAACATTTCCTTTTTTATAACCTCAAAATTATCAACCTTATTTTTTGATTTTGTTGAAGTTATCGATAATTCATTCTTGTTTTTATAAGCAACTTGGTTTGAAGGATTATTGGTTGTTTTTTCAGAAGTTTGATTTGAATTAATGGTTCCAACTTTATTAGTTGAATTTTTAGAATTATCAAAATCATTATTTGGAGTTGACGCTGTCGATTGTGAATTTAATTCTTTATTTTGCTTTATATCAGAAGTTTGTGTGCTTTGATTTTTACTTAAATTAGATGAATTTTGTGAAAGATTAGTTATGTTTTTGGTTTCTTTATCTTGATTTGCAACAAAATAAGTAGTCAGTCCAACGCCAACAATAATTATTGTAGCAATAGACCAAGTAGCAACACGATAAGAAAATTTAGAAAAGTTAATTCCCAGCCATCTTTTATAAACTATTTTTTCGCTCAGAGCCGCCCATGTCAATCTTGATGGCTCTTCTTCCTGGAAATCGTTAAATGCCTTTCTGTAAATTTCGTCGATTTCGTAATTTTGTTTCATTATATAAATTTACTTATTTATTTCACAAATAGCAACTTTTTCGCCCTGAAGCTCGGCAACTTTTTGTTGTAAAAGTTGTCTTGCCCTTGACAATTGAGATTTTGATGTTCCTTCAGAAATATTTAAAAGCTCTCCAATTTCTTTATGATTGTAACCTTCAATCGCATACATATTGAAAACCATTCTATATCCTGTTGGTAAACTTTGAATAATATTTAATAAATCTTTAACTTCGAAAATGTCATTCAAATTTACTTCGCTCACAATTTCTGATGCTGCATCTTCGAGATCAGAATGATAGTAGCGCTTTAAATTACTTTTATAATTGTTTAATGCGGTATTAACAATGATTCTTTTCATCCATCCTTCAAAAGAACCATCTCCTTTATATTGATTAATATTAAAGAAAATTTTCACCAATCCATCCTGAAGAACATCTTCCGCTTCATCTTTACTTTGGCAATAACGCATACAAATACCCAACAATCGTTTCGAATATTTTTCGAACAATGCCTGCTGAGCCCTTTTGTCGGCCTTTTTACAGCCTTCAATTATTTCTATTTCGCTTAAAGCCAATTGTTAATCAATATTATTATGAAAATATTTACTAAAATTTTAATTATCAAAAATAATAAAATTTTGATTAACAACAACAAATCCCAATTGTCAAAGAACGAAACTGTGCAATTTATTTGTATTTACTACTATTTAACCTACTAAAATAACAGCAGTTGCTATTCCAATTATTAGTACGAAATACATTATCCAGATGAAATAATCGTTTACAAGTGATTTCATAATATTTAATTTTTTAAGGGTTTTCATTCTCTTTTTTCTTTTAGGACAACAAACCAACATAAAAGGTTGCATCAAAAAAATATTATTTTAAATCTTTATTAAACTTTGATATTTCTTTTACCTTTGTGGGTACAAAAAATCCTAACTTTTAATGAGTGATCAGATAAAACATGAATGTGGCATTGCAATGATACGATTGCTTAAGCCACTCGAATATTATTTGGCCAAATATGGCACTTGTTTATACGGTTTAAACAAGATGTATTTATTGATGGAAAAACAGCATAATCGGGGTCAAGACGGTGCTGGAATTGCCAATATAAAATTCGATGTTAATCCTGGAAAAAAATACATCAACCGATTACGCTCCAACTCATCTACTCCAATTAAAGATATTTTCTTTCAAATTCAGGAGCAATTTCGTGAACCATTAGAAAAAACACCCGAGCGACTTAAAGACGTTCAATGGCTTAAAGAAAATCTTGAGTTCACTGGTGAGGTTTTTTTAGGCCATTTGCGCTATGGAACTTTTGGAAAAAACAGTCTTTTATATTGTCATCCGTTTGTTAGAGAAAATATTTGGATGTCCAAAAACCTTGTTATTGCCGGAAATTTCAATTTAACAAATGTTGATGAACTTTTCGAAAAATTATTGGCTCTTGGGCAACATCCAATTGAAACCTCTGATACTGTTACTATACTTGAAAAAATTGGTCATTTTTTAGACGACGAAAACGAAGATTTATTCAGAAAATATAAAAAAGAAGGTTTTTCAAAAAAAGAAATATCTCCTTTAATTGCTAAGAATATTGATTTACAAAGTATTTTAACAAAAGCTTCGAAAGATTGGGATGGTGGTTATCTGATTTCTGGAATGTTAGGTCATGGCGATGCTTTTGCATTAAGAGATCCTTCTGGAATTCGTCCTGCCTTTTACTATTTAGATGATGAAGTTGCCGTGGTTGCTTCTGAAAGACCTGTTATCCAAACAACATTTAATGTTCCTTACGATACAATTAAAGAAATTAAACCAGGTCATGCTTTAATCATTAAAAAAGACGGAACTGTTGGTGAATATTTATGCAAGGAACCAAAAGAGAAAAAAGCATGTTCATTTGAGCGGATTTATTTTTCAAGAGGAACGGATGCTCAAATTTATAAGGAAAGAAAACTTTTAGGACATTTACTTTGTCCAAGTGTTTTAAAGGCAATTAATTGCGATTTCGAAAACACAGTTTTCTCATATATTCCTAATACTGCAGCAACAGCATTTTATGGTATGACAGAAGGTATGAATGATTTCTGCAGAACTGTTAAAAAAGAAAAAATACTTCAATTGGGAAGCAAACTCAATGGTAATAACCTAGAAAAGATTTTGGCCTTAGCTCCAAGAGTTGAGAAAGTTGCCGTTAAAGATGCCAAGCTCAGAACCTTCATTACTCAAGATAATATGCGTGATGATTTAGTTGCTCACGTTTATGATATTACTTACGGGACAATTAAAAAAGGAACCGACAC
>JACAAW010000134.1 GCA_013377115.1 Bacteroidota bacterium
TTATATTTTAATTTTTATTGCAATAATAATATCTGCTGCTGATATTGGTTTATATAATTCCTGGGGTTCAAAAATAAACTTCAGAGCAATTGAGAGTTTTACAAATCTGGAAGAAGCTTTAGGCATCATTTTCTCAAAGGAAAATCTAAACCTATTTTGTATTATCCTAATTCAAAGCGTGTTTTGGCTAATGCTCTTCAAATATTTAATTAAAACAGATGTTTATCTAGAAAAAAACAAAATAAAAAGGATATTGCTAAATATTTTGCTTCCAATGGCTCTTTTTATTGGAATAAGAGGAGGTTTTCAAGAATATCCAATTTATAAAAACAGTGCCTACTTTTCGGAAAATGCTGTTTTAAATAATTCAGCTATCAATGGAACTTGGAATTTTTTTAGTTTACTGAAGAAAAAGAAATCCAAAATCAATCAGTACAACTTTATGAGTATTGATAAATCAAAAACAATTTTTAGAAAAATAAACAGCGAATTAAAGGATAGTACAGAATACATTTTAACAAATAACAAACCCAATATTGTACTAATAATTTTAGAAAGCTTTAGTTCTGAGGCTATTGGATGTTTGAGCGAAGAAAAAAATGTTACACCCGGAATTGATTCATTAAGCAAAAATGGTATTCTTTTTACAAATTTTTATTCAACAGGTTTTCGAACCGACCAGGGCCTTGTCGCATTATTAAGTGGATTTCCAGCACAACCACAAAACACCATAATTAAAGATTTTGGCAAGTATGATAAATTACCTAGTCTTATTAAAGTATTAAAAGATAACAATTATAATACCTCTTATTATTATGGTGGAAGGCTCTATTTTGCAAACACTGAATCTTATTTAAAAACTTCTGGAATAAACAAATTGATTGGTGAAAATGATTTTACATTTAGAAATAAAACCTTTTGGGGTGCCTATGATAAAGATCTTTTTAACTTTCATTTAACGGATTGCAAAAACAATAAACAACCGTTTTTTTCGATAATTATGACAAGTACAAGCCATGAGTTTTTTGATGGAGATTTTGAAAAACCTTTTGGTACAACCACAGAAAAAAATAAATTTAAAAATGCATTACATTATACAGATAAATGCCTATTTGATTATTTGAACCAAGCTAAAAGCCAGGCCTGGTTCAATAATACTTTATTTGTAATTACTGCTGATCATGCACATTATTTGCCTAATAAAAGAATGAAATACGATTATGAAAGACATAAAATTCCATTTCTACTTTATGGAAACGTATTAAAACCAGAACACAAAGGCACAAAAAATGATAAAATTAGTTCGCATATTGATTTTGCTTCAACAATTTTGGCTCAATTAAACATTTCCAAAAAAAAGTTCATATATAGTAAAAATATCTTTAATAAATATTCTCCTAGCTTTGCATTTTACACATACGATAATGGATTTGGTTATATTTCTGAAGAACAAATTGTTGTATTTGATTGCGATTTAAACAAAGTTCTTTTTTCAAAAAACAAACTATCAACCGACAAAGAAAAAGAATTTATTGAAAAAGGAAAAGCATACTTGGAAACCTATATGCAAGAGTATTATAGTTTTCAATAAAAAATAATCTCACCTTTTTACTGTTATCAATATTAGTATGTTGATAACTTTTAAGAAAATCAAAACTCCACGCTTTGCTTTAATCTAAATTTGTAAAAATTTGCCTTATGTTCAAGAGAATCTTCAATTTTTTCAAAAACAAATATGTAATTACTATCATCTTTTTTGTAGTATGGATGTTGTTTTTCGATAAAAATAATTTAATTCAACAAATTGAAATGAGGCAAAAGCTTCACCAACTTGAAAACGACAAAAAGTATTATACTGAAGAAATCATTAAAGATCACCAAGCGTCTCAAGAACTTTTAACCAGCCCCGAAGCTTTAGAAAAACTTGGAAGAGAAGAGTATTTAATGAAACGTGACAGCGAAGATGTTTTCCTAATCGTAAGAGAACCTCAAATAAAAAAATAGCCTACTTTAAATCTTCAATTACTTTTACAGCCTCATAAATATAAGCATCTTTTTTAATATCCTTTAACCAAGTTTTGGCTCTTGATTGCTTTACTGTATCAGATTTCATTTCCTCATCATCAGATTTGAGAGTACTTGCAACCAATTGAGGAATTTCCTTTTCAATGTTTTCATACTTTTTTGATTCCTCATTCAGTTTTAATTGCTCTTTTCTATATTTGGTAAGGTTTAATGTAACAGTTTTTTCCTTATCAAGCTTTTCCAATCGAAGTGAACTCTCATTGATCAAATTCATAACCTCACTTTTATCAGTTCTGGCTTTGCTTTTTTGCTTAATATCAGAAAAATTTATAGTTGAATTCCATACATTATAATTCACAGGATTCACCTGACTCCATTGCATTGGGTAATCCATTTCGCTTTCACCAACCTTTAAATAATTATAAACATCTGGTAAAATAATATCTGGAGTTACACCTTTTAATTGCGTGGAACCACCATTTATTCTATAAAATTTTTGTATTGTGAGTTTTAATGACCCTAAAGGTTTTAAGGTGTCATCTGCCATTGCAAGGTATTCATCCAAATCAACAAATCTTTGAACGGTTCCTTTACCATAAGTAGAAGTAGAACCAATAATAACCGCTCTTTTATAATCTTGCATTGCGGCTGCAAAAATTTCGGAAGCTGAAGCACTAAAAGAATTTACCAATACGACCAATGGTTTGTCAAATTGAATGGAAGGATCATTATCCGATAAAACTGAAGGCATCCCGGAATTTCCCTTAACTTGAACAATTGGTCCATTTTTAATAAATAATCCAGCCATATCAACAACATCCTGAAGAGAACCGCCACCATTAAAACGTAAATCAAGAATCAATCCCTTTACATTTTCTCTGTTCAATTTCTCAATTTCATTTTTCATATCTGTAAAACATCTACGACCGTTTCTGTTTGCAAAATCAGCATAAAACTGGGGAAGTTTAATATATCCAATTACGCCATTTTCTTTATCATCTTTTAGAAGTGCAGATTTGGCATACCCATCTTCAATAACAATCACGTCTCTGATTATTGGGAGAATTTCTATACTACCATCAATTTTTTTAATGGTTAATCTTACTTCAGTTCCTTTTTTTCCTCTGATTAATTTCACTGCATTATCAAGGCGCATATCAACCACATCAACTGGTTCGGCATCTCCTTGAGCAACTTTTATGATTAAATCGCCAGCTTTTAATTTCCCAGTTTTTGCCGCAGGACTACCAGGAACAATATTACTGACTTTGATATAACCATCTTTTTCTTGAAGTGTAGCTCCAATTCCTTCCAATTTACCTGACATAGAAATATCAAAATCTTCTTTTTGCTTTGGTGGAAAATACTCTGTGTGAGGATCGTAACAAGCAACCATGGCATTAATATATGCAGAAAGACGATCTATTTTTTCAACTTGAGAAATTCGCTTAAACCAATCGTTGTTAGTTTTCAATACCTTAGCTCTTGATTCGGATTCGATTTCTTCGAAAGATTTTATTTTTTTATACGTAGAATCTTTATCCTTTATTGCTTTTTCCTGCACATCCATTGCATCATCAATTTTTACAAGCACTTGATATTTTATCCACTTCCTCCAACTTTCTTTTAAATCAAAGAGATCTTTTGAATTACTTAAATTTTCATAATCCATATTGATTGTTTCTTCTGAATTAAAATCAAAAGGTTTTGAAAGCAATTCTTTATAAAAATCTTTCATTTCATTGGTTCTGTTATCCAATAGTTTAACAGAAAGATTAAAAAAGTCGAAACTGCCTTTTTTTATTTGATCGTCGATTAGATATTCATATTTCTTCAGTTCATCAATGTCTGATTTTACAAGGAAACGCTTTCCATTATCTAAATTTTTAATATAAAGTTTAAAAACTTTTTCGGAAAAATTATCATTTACAACAGCAGGATTAAAATGGCCAACATTTAAAATCTGAATAATATTTTCCAAAATAATTTTGTTTTTGTCTGGTCCATCAGAAAATTTAAACGAGCAAAAACCAATAAAAATAATAATAACAGCAATTAACTTTAGTCTTTTCATGAGATATTTTTTGAACTTTGAATAAGAAGTAAATTTAGATATTTTAACTTAAAAAGAAAAGATATATTGTAATAAAGATTGTTAATCTATGTTAATGATTGTTAATTTCAATGATTATACTGGGTCAACATCAATAATGATTCGGGCAGATTTAAATTCAGCATGAGCTTTAAATTTGTTAATTTCTTCTCCTATTAATGTTTTAACACGCGCCGACGAAATTTCGTTTTCAATCTTTATGAGAATATTTTTTAAATACTCATTCCGAACCCTCGAAACCAAAGGGAATTCTGGCCCCAAAACTCTTTTTCCCAATACTGACTTCAAATTTATTGCAAATTCTTTGGCAGCTCTATCTAACAAATCAGAATCTTTATGTTTTAAAGTAATAGAAACTAATTTTACAAAAGGTGGATATTTAAAATTCCTTCGCTCCAATAACTGACTTTCATACATTCCAATATAATCATTGTCAATTATATACCGAATTACGGAATGATATGGATTAAATGATTGAATAACGACCTTTCCTCTTTTGCCCTTTCTTCCAGCACGACCGCTTACTTGCGCCATCAATTGAAAACTTCTTTCAAATGCCCTAAAATCAGGAAAGCTAAGCATATTATCAGCATTTAATACTCCAACTAAACTCACATTATCAAAATCCAATCCTTTAGAAATCATTTGTGTTCCAATCAAAATATCAACTTTTCGATCTTCAAAATCGTTAATGATTTGCTGATAGGCATGCTTGGTTCTTGTGGTATCTAAATCCATTCGCGCAACAGTAGCGTCAGGGAAAAAAATTGGAATTTCGTCCTCAATTTTCTCTGTTCCAAATCCCTTTAACGACAATGACTTTGAATTACAAGTGGGACATTTCTCAACTATTCTGGTGGAAAAACCACAATAATGGCATTTTAACTGATTTCTAAATTTATGATAGGTCAGCGTTACATCGCAATTCTTGCATTGTGGAACCCAATTACATTCATCGCATTCTAACCTGGTTGAAAAACCACGGCGATTTTGAAAAAGAATAACCTGTTCCTTTCTCTTCAATGCTTCACCAATATGTTCAATCAAAAAAGATGAAAAATGTGATTTCATTTTCTTTTTACGAGTTTCATCTTTTACATCAGCAACTAAAATTTCGGGTAATTGAATCTCGCCAAAACGTTTGCTAAGTTCTACAAATCCAAATTTCTGGGTTTTTGCTTTAAAGAAAGTTTCTATTGACGGAGTTGCTGAACCCAAAAGAGTTTTACATTGATGTAAATGAGCCAAATAAATAGCCGCATCACGAGCATTGTATCTTGGAGCTGGATCGTATTGTTTATAAGAAGTTTCATGTTCTTCATCAACAATCACAATTCCTAAGTTCTCGAATGGCAAAAACATTGCTGACCTTGCACCCAAAACAATCTGGTATTTTCTAGAAACCAAATCTTCGGGTTTGTTCAAAACACTATTCCAAATTTCAACTCTTTCGTTTTCATTAAATTTAGAATGATAAACCCCAACATTATTTCCAAAATATCTACGAAGTCGGTTAATAATTTGGGTTGTAAGAGCTATTTCTGGCAATAAATACAAAACTTGTTTCCCTTGAGAAATAGCTTCTTCAATAAGTTTTACATAAATTTCGGTTTTACCACTTGATGTAATTCCATGCAAAAGGACCACATCTTTTTCCTTAAAAGAATCTTTTATTTCGTCCAATGCCTTTACCTGAAATTCATTCAATTCCATTGATTCCTTTACAGGTTTTTCATAAATCTCCAATCTAGAAACCTCTTTCTCGCAAGTTTCAAATACACCCTTTTTCACCAAGGCATCCAAAACAGTCGAATTCGAATCCACACTTTTCAAAAGAATACTTTTGCTTATTTCTTGATATGACTCAGAATTGATATTCGTTAAAGAAATATAAGAAATCAAAAGTTGTAATTGTTTAAACGATTTCTTTTCAAGCGAATCAAAGATTTTTTTTAATGCTGGTTCGTCATTAATATACTTATCTGCAAGACTTACAAAAGTTTCTTTTTTTGGTTTGTATTGATTGATGAGCTCTTCTTGAAGTAAAATGACACCTTTTTCAATCAAAGTTTTGATTAAAGGAATGATTTTCTTTTGCTCAACAATATCCGAACATTCGGTCAAAGTGATGACTTTCCTCAAATCCAAAGCCTCAGCAATCAAATATTCTTTTTCGTTCAGTTGTGAAAAATCATAATTGAAATTTGGATTCAAAACAATTTTTGATTCGCTTGCGAGTTTTAGAGAAGAAGGTAGTGCTGCATTCATTACTTCGCCAAGAGTGCACATATAATATTGTGCCATCCATTCCCAAAGCTGCATTTGCTTTTCATTGATGATAGGTTTCTCATCTAAAATAGATAGTACATATTTTACTTCGTATGATTGAGGAACAATTTGATGGATTTTCCAAACCAATGCTGTATAAACTTTTTGGCGTCCAAATTGAACAACCACTCTTTGTCCGACTTTTACTTCATCGTTTAGCTCAAAAGGAACACGATAAACGAATGTTCCAGCTAAGGGAATAGGCAATACAACATCAGCAAAAAGTGTAATTCGATCCATTCTATTTTATTCAAAAAAGCCTATCAAAATTTGATAGGCTCCTTAATTTTGTGTTTTTTTACTGCCCAATATTACATCTATCAATAAACTTTTGATAATTCGTTTTATAATCATCAATGTCTGGTTGAAGTTTTATGGCTTCCTGATAAGATTTTATTGCATCAATAAAAAAAGAATTATTCTCATAAAAAGATGCAAGTAGAAGTTTATTTACTGCAGTATTTTCGGTTAATTCGCCAGAGATTTCAGCCAATTCTTGTTTAAAAGAAGCAGTTTCTTTTGCAGTTGGAATTTTTAAAATCAAAGGGTTCGAAAAACTTTTTTCAGTATTATTTATACTAACACTTAAAGCATAAACAGCACCTTCTTCAATATTTAGCTTACTTAAATCTATGGTCATTGTTGTGTCAGAAGTTTCTTGAGTTAATAAAACATCTTCAAACATTTTCTTCAACTTAATAACGTATTTTCCATCAGCAGTTGTATTTTTATGCCATGCAACTGAAATTTGCTTATCCAGTAATTTTGAAGATTGTGGCATAATTAATTTACATGGTTGAACTTCCAAAACTCCTCTTTCAACAGCTCCGGTTACGCCCATATTTTTTTTCTTATCGTAAGAATTGGTATTTGTAATATCGCTTACCAGAGTAGTTGCATATTTTTGAGCAATTGAAGAACTTTTTACTGAAAGTTTTGCTGCAAGATCGCTAACAGAATAAGTACCATTAGTTTTCAATTCGATTGTTTTTCCGTTTGGAGCAACCAATCCAAGATAAGAAGCATCAGAAACAATTATTTTATCAGTTTTATACAATTTTACACCAATTGATAAAGGTTTCCATTTATTTGGTTCGCTAGTTCTTTGAACAAGATTTGAACCTTTCATCACTAAAACTTTAAAAGTTTCGTCCTGAGCATTAACATAAGAAAATATGGAAATAAAAAGGAAAGTTAAAATTAGTTTGATCTTCATAATTTTTAATTTTTAATTGAACACAAAATTAATAAAATTAGATTCAAAAAGGTAAGTTAATCTTGATGAATAATTAGAAGAACAACTATTTTTTTGGCTTATACCGCGATTTGGAAAGTATTTTTTTAGCATCATTATCTTTCATTAATTCGGCCAAAGTAACTTTTGGATTTTTTTCCATGTATGCTTGTACAATTTGCCAGCCAATCCAGGCACCAATTCTGCCAGGAGATTGCTTCGAAAAAGTGGAGGTAAATGGTGCATCTGAAATAAATTTCTTGTATAAATTCGGATCTGTGGAATACAAAATATTCTTCTCTAAAAAAAACGCCCATACATTCGACTCATTTTTTTCGCACCAATCCATTTGCTTGGACGAATAGCCCATCTTTAAACTATCTTGGGCCTCAGGAAGCATGGCATCTATGAAATAAATTACTTTTCCTTCATAAACCATTTTATCAATGAATGTATTCTCAACTTTGGCGCCGTCAATTTGTTTGTAGGCAATTTCTTTCATGCAATCAGGAAGGATAAACTCACGTTGCATCTTGTCAGTTTTATAAACTGGCAATTGGAACATTTTATAAAACTTGAAGTTTTTTCCAAGGTATAAATCCAGCCCAATAATTAATGCAGAGTCAGCGAATTGAACGGGAAATTCATAAGCATAACCCGAAACATAAGTGTAAATTGTTGGAATTTTCTTTTCTGGATAATAATGTTTGAAATATTTGAAAGCACTACTAAATTGTTTTTCTAAATCCGATACATCAGGAAATTCCTTAATAATTGCGTGGTAAGCTTCTTGAATTTGAGGTGCCGTAAGATATTCCTTCATATCCAATAATTTAACAGAATCATTTAAGTTTGCGCCTCCCAAAAAAATCCCATAATCCTTTACCAAAGGTTTTAATTCAGCTTTTAAATTATTGGGATTTATTGAAAACAACGCTTTTTCGTATCTTTTTATTTTCACATTAATTTCTGGAACTTCAGAAACATCAACCTTTTCTGTTCTTTTTTTATTGCATTGATTGCAAGAGGTTAAAATAAGAAAAGAAACAAACACTAAACTTAAAAGAACAATGGAAGAAATTCCTTTTTTCTTTTTTACATTACCTTTTGAAACTATGTAGTTCATATTAAATGCTATAATGATTATATTGAAAAATTTGTTTTTGCCAATTCGGACAAAAATATTATTTTTTATTTGATTGTTGACTTTCGACGAAAAAATTGTATTTTTGCTAAGGAAAATATTTATTTTAAAACGTTAAAATTATGAAAAAGTTATCAATACTATTAATTTTATTTTGTTTCATATTTGGAGGCAAATCTGTTTTTGCTCAAGGAGAAAACGAGTTAAAGAATTTTAGATTTGGATTAAAAGCACAACCTTCATTAGGCTGGTACAAACCAGAAGACATTAAAAAATACACTTCAGGTGGAACAAAAATGAAATTTGGATATGGCTTAATTACTGAATTTCGATTAAGCAAAGTTGCTGCATTTCAAACTGGATTAGAAATAAATTCATCTGGTGGAATCATTGATTATGCTGATACCACTTATTCTATCCCTGAAGTTGATACTTTTTTCTTAAAAACAAGAAGTTATGGTGTTAACTATATTGATATTCCTATTTCCTTAAAACTTAAATCAGCTGAAATCGGTTCTATCACATATTGGGGACAATTTGGAGTAAATGCTTCAATTAGATGGAAAGGAAAAGCAACAGATACTGGCCATTTTGTTGGAACAACAACTGAAACTGATCAAGCCAATTTAGATGTATCTAAAGATTTAAATTTAATACAACTTGGACTAAACGTTGGAATCGGAATTGAATACAATTTGGCTGGAAGCACTTCTTTATTGGTTGGTGTAAATTACCACAATGGCTTTACAAATATTATGAGTAGTGAGTCAAAATTATTGATGGATAAAAACTTTGTAAAAATAAAACAAAATACAAAAGCTAACTTCGTTTCTTTAACCGTTGGTGTTTTATTCTAAGATACTTCTAAAATATTTTAATCCCGGCTATTTTGAAGTCGGGATTTTTTTTTAATATCTTTACCAAATGAAAATAGCAATTGCCCAGTTAAACTTTCACATCGGTAATTTTGAATTAAATGAATCGAAAATAATTGATTCAATTAACAAAGCCAAGAAAGCAAATTCAGATATTATCATTTTCTCCGAATTGGCAATTTCCGGCTATCCACCCCGAGATTTTCTTGAATTTGAAGACTTTATTGAAAAATGCCACAAGTCAATTGAAGTAATTGCAAAGGAATGTGTTGAAATTGCCGCGGTAATTGGCGCTCCTTCAATTAATCCGAACATTAAAGGGAAAAACCTATTTAACTCTGCTTTTTTTCTTGCTGAAGGAAAAATAAAATCAATTATCAATAAAACATTGCTACCAACTTATGATGTTTTCGATGAGTATCGGTATTTTGAGCCTAATTCTGAATTTAAAGTTATTGAATATTTTGGCAAAAAACTAGCTATTACCATCTGCGAGGATTTGTGGAATATTTCTGATGATCCAATGTATACGGTAAATCCGATGGATGAGTTGACAAAACAGAATCCGGATTTCATTATTAATATTGCTGCTTCACCTTTTCATTATAAACAAAGAGAAGCCAGAATTGATATTTTGAAAAAGAACATTGAAAAATATCAAATTCCTTTATTCTACTCCAATCATGTTGGTGCTCAAACCGAACTATTATTTGATGGTGGCTCCATGGCAATTAATACCAGTGGTGAAATTTTCGAAATGAACTATTTCGAGGAGGATTTTAGAGTTTTTGATACTGAACAATTTTCTACAATGTACTCTGGAAATAATAATGAAACGCCAATAATTGAAAGGATTCATGATGCTTTGGTAATGGGAATTCGTAATTATTTTCACAAACTTGGTTTTAACAAAGCAATTTTAGGTCTATCTGGAGGGATTGATTCTGCTGTTGTATTAGTTTTAGCTGAAAGAGCTCTGGGAAAAGAAAATGTAAAAGCATTGTTATTGCCTTC
>JACAAW010000135.1 GCA_013377115.1 Bacteroidota bacterium
GATAATGGTTGTGTTAATTCAATTTTTGTTCATAATCCAGGCGCTGTTGATCCGGATGGAGATAGCTTGGCATATGAATTTGTAAATTGCAAAGGCGAATCTGGGTTAGATATTCCAGGATATCACTTACCGTTTGCGCAAAATTCTATTACTTTAAATCCTGTAACTGGAGATTTAATTTGGGACTATCCAACATTACAAGGAGAATTCAATATTGCCTTTGTTATAAAAGAATATAGAGCAGGAGTATTAATTGGTCAGGTAACACGTGATATGCAAATTACCATTGCTGCCTGTAATAATCATCCACCAGTTATTGCTGAAATAAAAGATACTTGTGTTGAAGCCGGCACTTATTTATCTTTTGTTGTTGCTGCTCATGATCAGGATTTTGACGTTGTTACTCTTATTGGAAATGGCGGTCCTTTGAGCTTAACTGATGGCCCCGCCCAATTTAATCAACCTGTTCAAGGTGCCACCAATGTTAGTTCCTTATTTAAATGGCAAACAAAATGTTCCCATGTTAGATTACAACCATACCAAATGGTATTTAAAGCAACTGATAATAGCAATCCAGTTCATTTGGTAGATTTTGAATCAGTGAATATCACGGTAGTTGGACCATCTCCAAAAAATCTTGTGGCCAATTCTGCGGGAAACAATATTCATTTAGTTTGGAATAAAAGTGCCTGTACAAATGCAATAGGTTATAAAATTTATCGCAAGAGTTCTTATTACGGATTTTTCCCAGATCATTGCGAAACTGGTGTTCCTGCCTATACTGGTTATTCTTACCTTGCAACAATAAATGATATTTTAGATACAAATTTTACTGACAATAATAATGGTCAGGGCTTAATCCACGGAATTGATTATTGTTATATGGTTTATGCTATTTATCCTGATGGTGCCGAAAGTTATGCTTCACTTGAAGCTTGTGCTCATTTAACAAAAGATGTTCCTATTATTACAAATGTCAGTATTGAAAATACTTCAAATAATACAGGAAAAGTATATACGGCCTGGTCAAAACCATCAGTATTGGACACAAATGTTGTTTTAGGTCCATTTAAATATAAAATTTATAGAGCGAATAATCATTATGGAACTGGAAATATTCTAATTGATTCCACTATGAGTATTAACGATACCACCTATGTTGATTCGCTGATTTCTCCTTTAAACACAGTAGATTTTCCTTATTCCTATAAAGTTGAATTGTATAATGAAACTCCCGGAGATTCATTTTTAATTGGAACAACTCATATTGCCTCATCTGTTTATTTAAGTTTAATTCCATCCGATAATACGCTTCAATTAACCTGGAAAGAAAATGTTCCTTGGACCAATTCTAGTTATGTTATTTTTAAGAAAAATCCAATTACTTTAAACTTTGATTCTCTGACAACTGTTTTTCAATCGCCATATCTCGATACTGGTTTGACCAATGGAGTTGAGTATTGTTATTATGTAAAAAGTAAAGGGAGCTATTCAATAGGAGGAATAATAAATCCAATAATTAACTTATCTCAACGTGTTTGCGGAGTTCCAATTGATAAAACGCCTCCTTGTCCACCAAAATTAAGGGTGCTTCCTGATTGCGACAAAGTTCAAAACCTAGTAATTTGGACGAATCCAAACCATACTTGTGCAAGTGATGTAGTAAAATATAATTTGTATTATTCATCAACAAATAATTCCAACTTAGATTTATTACAATCTTTTAATAATGCAAGTGATACTTTTTATCTGCATACTGGTTTAACTTCAATCGCTGGTTGCTATGCTGTCACAGCAATCGATTCTTTTAATAATGAAAGCGCAATGAGTGAAATTATTTGTGTTGATATTGATAGTTGCCATTTGTATGAATTGCCAAATATTATAACTCCTAATGGAGATGGGTATAATGATTTCTTTCATCCATTCCCATACAGCTTTGTTGAGAAAATAGATATTAAAATATACAATCGTTGGGGCCAAATTGTATTTAAATCAGAAGACCCTGACATAAATTGGGATGGAAAAAGTCAGCAAACAAATAGCGAATGTAGTGATGGGGTTTATTTCTATATTTGTGATGTTTATGAACTAAGATTATCCGGATCGAAGAAAAGAACTCTAAAAGGTTCGGTCCATTTATACAGAGAGTTATAATTACTAAATAATAAAAAGTATATGTTTACAGGAATTGTTGAAGCAATGGGAAAGGTTGCTAAAATTGAAAAAGACAAAGGGAATATTCATCTAACAATTGAAACGCCTCTTGCAAAGAATTTAAAAATTGATCAAAGTGTTGCCCACGATGGTGTTTGTTTAACTACTGTAAAAGTTGACAATGAAAAAAGTCAATACACAATTACGGCAATTCAAGAAACTCTTGATAAAACAAATCTTGGAACTTGGTTCGAAGGTTATGAAGTTAATTTAGAGCTAGCGATGCGTTTAGATGGAATGATAGATGGTCATATAGTTCAAGGACATGTTGATCAGACTGCAGTTTGCCGTTCAGTAGAAGAAACTGATGGAAGTTGGAAATTCACCTTCGATTATGATCAAAAGAGTGGCAATATTACTGTTGAGAAAGGTTCAATTTCAGTAAATGGAGTTAGCCTCACTGTTGTTGATTCTGGCGATGATTTTTTCTCAGTTGCAATTATTCCTTATACTTATGATAATACCAATTTCAAAAATTTCAAAAAAGGTTCAGTTGTGAATCTTGAATTTGATGTAATAGGAAAATATGTTGCAAGACTTTTAAAATTGTACAATATTGGATAAAGTTTTCAATTAATAAAAAAAGGGAATTCAATTTTGAATTCCCTTTTTTTATGATATTAAATATGTTTATTTATTGCCAATTATGGTAATGGTACCATGTTTTTCAATACCATTTTGAGTATTATCATTGATATTTAAAATGTAGAAATAAACTCCATCAGAGCATTTTCCTCCATCCCAATCGTTTTGATAATTTGTATTTTCATAAACTTTTGTTCCCCATCTATTATATATTAGTAACTTGCTGTTAGGATAATATTCTAAATTGGTAACATGGAAATAATCGTTTTTTCCATTATTATCAGCTGTAATTACGTTAGGTACGGTTAAGTCGCAAGGCTCAAAAGAAATAACAATTGTGTCAGAAACAACTTTGCATCCTGTGACAAAAGCAATTACCGTACTTGGGCTAGTTAAATTCGGATTTTGCATCGGACTAAATACATATGTTGGATCGTTTTGACCGCTAGGAGCCCAATAATAAATGTACTCAGAGCTTCCAGAATTTTGAGAATTCAAAGAAACAGTTTCATGACGGCAAATATCAACGTCTGGACCTAAATTTATAGTTGGATTTGGAATGACTTTTATATTTACGGTATCCTTTGCATGGCAAATTGAAGACCCTGGAATTGAAATTACATCTACAATATAGGTTCCAGAACTAGAAGCAGTAATTGTTTGAGTAGTGTTTGAATTACTCCATAAATAGTCAAATCCCATTCCAGAATTTTGAGCATCAAGAAATACAGGAACAGCGCTACAGGAATCCGGACCTAAGTTCACTACTGGCATTGGTTTAACTGTGATTGAAATAGAATCATTATCTCTACATCGAGTGTAAGGTCCACCATCAACGGTTACCGCGTAAATTCCAGTGGTTGTGACAACTAGATTTTGATTTGAGGAACCATCACTCCAGAAATAAAGTGAACCAGGCGGAGCTTGCAGAATTACATTCTGCCCATCACAAATAGTAGTGTCATTTGGAAGATTTACAACCGGTTGAGGGACAACGTTTACAACGGTTGTTGCAGATCCAGGGCACGAAGTTATCGGATTATTATCGTCAACATTTATTGCAACATTATGCAACCCTGGCGGAAATAGTGCGGAATTGAAAATGAAAGTTGTATCGTTTAGAGATGTTACTGGAACACCATCAACTGTCCAGCTGAAAACCGCAGCGTTTGAATCTGGATGAGCAACAATAGTGTCTAGTTCTCCCATACATAATAAGGTATCTACTTGGCTAGTAACTGACATTCCAAAAACGCTTATACAATAGGAAAAAATCTGGGTCCCAAAATAGGGACAGGCATCATCTTGTACCGTAACAGTAAAACAATGAGGAACTCCACTAATATCAGCTGAAGTTGGAGTCCAATTAAATGTTGCAACTGGAGCAGTTGTGCCATTTCCTGTTATTGCAAAACTACCAGTTGGAATTCCGTTGTTCCATGTTAGAGTCAAATTATTTGCAGGAATATCAGGGTCAGAAGCTGCTATTGAGAAGTGAATATTATTTCCAATACAAATTGGAAGCATAAAAATAGAATCGTTGGGTGCCACTCCAGAAGTGTCAATTCCTGGTAATGAAGGCAAATTATTTGTACAACTGATTACTTTTATTTGCATATCTCTATAAATGCTACCTACTAATGTCCATACTCCACCAATTTTTCTGTATTCCTGGCAAAGAACCGCCATCGGAGAAACAATATTTGAAGTTGGCGTAATGCAAATATCTCCACTTAATGGATCGCATGAGATTGGAGGTGAGGAAGGTATAGGTTGGGTGGCAGTTGAAGGAGCAATCCAGCTAACATAATTATAAGCAGGAGGTGTTCCCAAATCACTATATGGAGTAACAAGCGAATAAGCCAATGAATCTCCATCTGGTTCTAATGCTCCATGATTGAAGCAAAATTGTTGACCATTACACAATATTGTTACAGGTTTGTTAGTGAATACAGGAGAACTATTACATGGCGCTGCTACATTATTCAATGTTGCTGGAATGGTGATCCCTGCACTTGTTGAAGCTACAATTGTATTACTTGGGTTTCTACAACATGTGGTATAATACATTATCCAATCTGCACAAGGTGGCAATGTAACAGTGCCTTGGTAAACATACTCCTGAAGACCATAATTAGCTCCACTTGAACAAGTTGTTGGACTTGTTGGGCAAGCAGGAGTTACTTCCTGTCCTGTTCCAGCAATTCTGGGTAAATTTACATTAAAGTTGCCACAAGAAGATTTAAAATATATTAACGCTGATAAATCAGCATCGATGCCGCTACAATCTCTATAAAATGTGAAAGTAACAAGATAATCATTACCCCCCAAGCACTGATAAGTTAAGTCAGCGCCTGCTATGTGAGAAGCTTTTGTAACAATATTTATTGAAATAAATAAAGCAAGGAAAAGTATTATTTTTTTCATTTTATCTTGAATAAGAGTAGTTTAATATTATAAAATTTCATGCAAAGGTACAAAATAAAAATAAAAAGTCAATAATTAATTCTAGTTTATAAATAGTGTTTTGAATTATGAAATTTAATGTAATTTTGCGACAATGAAAAATATTAGAAATTTTTGTATTATTGCCCATATTGATCATGGGAAAAGCACACTAGCAGACAGATTGTTAGAGTTTACCAAAACCGTTAGCGCCAGAGACCTTCAAGCTCAAACATTGGATGATATGGATTTAGAGCGCGAAAGAGGTATTACAATAAAGAGTCACGCAATTCAAATGGATTACAGTTATCAGGGTGAAAACTTTATCCTAAATTTGATTGACACTCCTGGACATGTCGATTTTTCTTACGAAGTTTCTCGTTCAATTGCCGCTTGCGAGGGGGCTTTATTAATTGTTGACGCCGCTCAGGGAATTGAGGCTCAAACAATTTCAAATCTTTATTTGGCTTTAGATAGCGATTTGGTAATAATTCCAGTTTTAAATAAAATGGATTTGCCTAGCGCAATGCCCGAAGAAGTGAAAGATCAAATTGTTGACTTGATTGGATGTGATAGAGATGACATTATTAGCGCCAGCGGAAAAACTGGTTTTGGCGTTGAAGATATTTTAAAAGCAATTATCGAAAAAATACCTCACCCAAAAGGAAATGAGGATGAACCTTTGCAAGCGCTTATTTTTGATTCCGTTTTTAATTCTTTTAGAGGAATTATTGCCTATTTCAGAATATTTAATGGCGTAATAAAAAAAGGAGATAAAGTAAAATTTGTTGCCACCGACATGGAATATTTTGCTGAAGAAGTAGGTGTTTTAAAGCTAGAAAAAAAATCATGTAATTCTGTAAAAGCTGGTGATGTTGGATACATTATTTCTGGTATTAAAGACGCTAGAGAAGTAAAAGTTGGAGATACAATCACACATGTTGACAGACCCACTCAAGAAATCATAAAAGGTTTTGTTGAAGTAAAATCCATGGTTTTTGCAGGAATTTATCCTGTTGAAACTAATGAATACGAAGAGCTTAGGACCGCAATGGGAAAGCTTCAACTAAATGATGCATCCTTAACTTTCGAACCTGAATCTTCGGCAGCCTTGGGTTTTGGTTTCCGTTGTGGCTTTTTAGGAATGCTTCATATGGAAATTGTTCAAGAGCGTTTAGAACGTGAATTTGGAATGACCGTAATTACAACCGTTCCGAACGTTTCGTACAAAGTTTATAGTACAAAAAACGTTTTGTTAACTGTAAACAATCCTTCTGATTTGCCTGATTTAAGTATAGTTGATAGAATTGAAGAACCTTATATTATCGCCCAGGTTATCACAAAATCAGAATATATTGGACCAATCATTACGCTTTGCCTTGATAAACGTGGTATCCTAAAAAATCAAATTTATTTAACCACCGATAGAGTCGAAATTACATTCGAAATGCCACTCGCCGAAATCGTTTTTGATTTTTATGATCGTTTAAAATCCATTTCAAGAGGTTATGCATCCTTTGATTATCATCCATTTGAATATAAAGAATCGAAATTGGTGAAACTAGATATTTTACTTAATGGCGATCCCGTTGATGCTTTATCAGCGTTGATACACAAAGATAATTCTTATAATTTTGGAAAAAGAATTTGCGAAAAACTGCGTCAATTAATTCCTCGTCAGCAATTTGATATTGCTATTCAAGCGAGTATTGGAGCCAAAATTATTGCCCGCGAGACTGTTAAAGCCGTTAGAAAGGATGTTACCGCAAAATGTTATGGTGGTGATATTACTCGTAAGAGAAAATTGCTCGAGAAACAAAAAGAAGGTAAGAAAAGAATGCGCCAAATTGGAAATGTTGAAGTCCCACAATCTGCATTTTTAGCAGTTCTAAAATTAGATTAGGGTCTTGTTTTTTAATTTTCCCCATTGGGTCATTCTGAACTTGTTTCAGAATCTCGTCACTTTGAAATGGCGTCATTGCGATCCGCCTCTTAGCGGAGAAGCAATCTCATTTTGAAATTAGATATATTTTTTTTAATTTTATCTGTAACTATTTAATATTTACGTTCGTCTTAGTTTTGAATTTTACAAAGAAATGATAATCTAAATGACTACAGCTGAGTATAATAAATGTGTAGATGACCACTCTGACGGGGTTTACAGATTTATTTTAAAAAATATTAAGGACGAGGATAAAGCAAAGGATGTTGTTCAAGATTCTTTTGTGAAAATGTGGGATAAAGTGTCAGAAATATCTTACGAAAAATCCCGTTCCTATCTCTTTACAACTGCTTATCATACAATGATTGATACGATTAGAAGAGATAAAAAATCGAGCAGTTTTGAAGAGATTAGTTATAATGCACATTCTGATAGTAAAGAATACCTTGGATTAAAAGAGATTTTGAATGAAGCTGTTTCAAGATTGCCAGAAATTCAGCGTTCTGTTGTCCTTTTAAGAGATTATGAAGGATATTCTTATGAGGAAATTGGTGAAATCACAAATTTATCTGAGTCGCAAGTAAAAGTTTATATTTATAGAGCAAGAGTTTTTTTAAAAGAATATATTGGCTGTTTAGAAAACGTTATTTAATTTACAATGAAAATCACTAGAGATAACTACGAAATATTTTTCATCGATTATTGGGATGGTAATTTAACACCAGAACAATCAATCGAGTTATTGGATTTCTTGGAATTAAATTACGATTTAAAAGAAGAGTTCGATAGCTTCGAAAACCTCAATATTATTGCTGATAATAATATTAAATTCGACAATAAAGAAAGTTTAAAGAAACCTGAAATTATTGAAACGAATTTAGTAAATAGCTCAAACTATACTGACTTTTTTATTGCTAAGTTGGAAGGTGATTTAAGTATTATTGAAGAAGCGGAATTAAATATTTTCCTTTCTAAAAACTCAAACTTACTTCAAGAGTTTAATTTGTTTCAATCAACCAAAGTTGTTGCTGATAATTCAATTCAATTTTCGAATAAAGATTCTTTAAAGAAAAAAGAAATTGTTGAAACAGCTTTAATTTATAATGCAAACTACCTTGATTTCTTTATTGGAAAATTAGAAGGTGATTTGAAATTAAATGAGTTACAAGAATTATCAAATTTCCTTCTTCTCAATCCAAGTTTAAAAAATGAATTCGATCAAATTCAATCTGTAAAATTGGTTTCTGATGAAACGATTGTTTACAGCGAAAAAGACAAATTGAAGAAAAAACCAGTTTTTGTACTTCAAAATAGAAATCTTGTTTACTCTCTTTCAATTGCAGCATCGCTTTTATTATTGATTGGAATTTATTTTCTTTTAAATAACAGAAAAATCGAAAAAGAACAAAATTTTGCTCATTCATTAGAAAACAAAACTCAAACCGTACACAAAATTAATATTGGAAATTCAAGTTCCGAAATTGAGAAAGTGGATAATAATTATTCAAATAGTCAAACTCAAATAAATCAGAATAATTCCAATAAAGTTAGAAATGAAATCGCTTTTGAACCAATTAAAAGTATTTCAAATCATTCGATTTATGAAAATAACATTAGTTTGGATGTTGAAAATTCCCAGAGAACTTATTATATGGACATCAGCGAAGATGCGAAATTATTAGCCTCTGCTTATGCTACAGTTGAAAATTCCCAAATAGATAATCGTCCTTCTTTTAAAGAAAGAACTGTTGGTAAAATTAAAAATATCATTAAACCAAATCAAGAAAGCAGCGAACAACCTTCTAAAATTACTTTCTGGGATGTAGCTGATTTAGGATTAAATGGAGTTAATAAAATCGTAAATAAAGATTTTCGCCTGCAAAGAGAAGTAACTGATGGTAAAACATCTGCCGTTGCTTTGGTTTCAGATGAATTACATTTCTCAAGAAAAATAAAAAAATAAAATTTGACTGTAACTTTTTGAAGTTACCAAGCGTCCCATTTAAAATTACAAATTTTATTTATTTAACATTACATCTCATGAAAACATTAAAAAGAAATTTTGGATTGGTAGCAATTATAATACTATTAATTTCATCAAGCGAATTTGTCAAAGGACAAGACAAGAAAATAATGACACGCGACGTTTCCGGAGCAACTAATTTAATTGTAAACGGAAATACAACTATTTATTTAACCCAAGGAAATGAAGATGTTCTCACAATTGAAGGTGATTCTTCAGCTTTAAAAGGAATCACAACAAAAGTAAGTGATGGAACACTCAATTTAACGGTAAAAGGCGGAAAAGCTTTAGCTTCAAAACTTACTTTGAGTTTGAAGAACTATAATAAAATTGTTACTTCAGGAGCAACAAGTATTAAAACTGTAGGCAAAATCACTTCAAATGATTTGAAAATAGTTAGTTCTGGAGCTTCCGATATTGATATGGAAATCAATGCCGAGAATTTAAAAGTTGTTGCTTCGGGAGCATCAGATATTAAGCTAATTGGGGTGGCCAAAGAAGCATATTATAACTTAAGCGGAGCTTCTAATTTAAAAGCAAATGATTTAGCAACTGATAAAGCTAAAGTGATTTGCTCAGGAGCAAGCGATGCCAAAGTAAATGTGGAAACTGAATTGTTTACAAATACTTCTGGTGCTGGAAATTATTCCCAAAAAGGAAAAGCTTTGCCAAAAGAGTTGGGAAATATATCAGTAAAAATTGATGGTGTCGACTCATTAAATTTTTCAATCAATGAAAATGGTTGTTCTGATACTACCAAACACAAACAACATAAAGATAAACCTGAAATTTATTGGGGAGGTTTCTCCATGGGAATAAATGGATTTTTGTCAAAAGATAACAAATTCGATTTGCCAGCTGGTTACAGTTTTATGAATCTAGATTATTCAAGGTCATTTGTTTTTAATATTAACATTTTAGAAAAGAATTTCAGTCTTGTGAAAAATCACTTAAATGTGGTAACTGGATTGGGCTTTGAATTTAATAATTATAGATTTGACAATAACTATAAATTGCTTCCAGATACAAATATGTTAGTTGCTACTTTAGATACTACTGTGAAATTCACAAAAAATACCTTAAACACAACTTACTTGAATGTGCCACTTTTACTTCAATTTGACACAAAGAAAGACAAACATGGAAGAACCTTTCACGTTTCAGCAGGAGTTGTTGGTGGACTTAGATTAGGATCTCATACCAAACAAAAATATGAAGTTGATGGCGATACTAAAAAGTCAAAGACAAAAGACGATTTCAATTTGTCAACTTTGAGATATAGTGCTATGGCAAGAATTGGTTATGGTAAACTTGATTTATTTGCAACTTATGGAATAAACGAAATGTTTAAAACAGGTTCTGGTCCTCAATTTCATCCTTTTACTGTTGGAGTTACTTTGGTTGGGTTTTAATAGGTTAATTGGTTAAAAAGAAGCCCGATGTTTGAAAAAACATCGGGCTTCTTTTTATTGTATGAATAAGTATTAATCTTCT
>JACAAW010000136.1 GCA_013377115.1 Bacteroidota bacterium
TATCAATATGGTACTTGGAAAGCTAATGATGATTTATTAGCTCAATTAGAAAAAGAACCACTTAGACCTTCAGGAACTGGAACAGGTACGTTTTTGAATTCTGAATTTGTAAGAAATGATGGAACTCAATTAGAAAATATTAAATCCAAAGAAAATGCAGGAAGTCAAGGAATTGATCTTTCTGGAAAAATTGATGTTAGAACAACTCCAAATACAACTTTAACTTTTGGCGGAAGTCTTAATTATGGTACAGGAAGAAATTTCAGTCCAGCAAATACCTTATTCAATTCGGTAAATAACCAAAGTTACACATCAACCGCTTGGCGTGTCTTCGGTAGATTTACCCAAAGGTTTCCTGGTGAAAAAGACAGTAAATCTTTAATTAAAAATGTTTATTATTCTATTCAAGCCGATTATTCAAAAAGCAATTATGAACAAGGTGATAAAAATCACAAAGATGATTTGTTCAAATATGGTTATATTGGAAAATATACTACTCATAAAGCAAAATCGTATGAATTTGGTTTAGATACTGCCCTTGGCATTACGGGTTATTTATTGAGAAATAATTATGATATTGGTGTTGATTTTGAAAGAAGTGAAGTGAATCCTGAATTGGCAAATTATACTTCACAATATTACAATATGTATGAGCCAGGTTCAATAAATTATGAAAATCAATCAAATATTCAATTATTTGGTGGATTATTGAATGGCGATTCCCCACAATCAGTTTATGGAATGTGGAGCAATACAGGTACTGTAAGCGACTATTACGTAAAAAATGATGTTACTCAAATGGCTTTAAATATAAATGCTTCTGCAGATATTAAAAATCATGGAATTCAGTTTGGTTTTAGATATGAAGAACGCGATACTAGACAAATTCAATATGGAGGTCTTGGCACAGGTTATGGTCCTGTTGAATTATGGTACTTGGCCAGAACTGAAGCTAACAAACATATTGCTGAGTTAGATTTTTCTAATCCACACCCTCTTTATATTGATGGAGTTTATCAAAATATTATTGATTATGACAGACTATACGATGCTGGTTCGCAATCATTTTTTGACAAAAATTTACGTAATAAATTAGGATTAGATCCAACTGGAACAGAGTGGATTGATGTTGATAGTTATGCTCCAGAAACTTTTAGTATTGATATGTTTAGCGCTGACGAATTGTTAAATGGTGGAAAATCGTATGTTTCTTATTATGGTTTTGATCATACTGGAAAAAAATTAAGTTCTCAACCAAGTTTCGACGATTTCTTCACAGCAAAAGATGCCGATGGAAATTATAAAAGAGAAATTGGTGCTTATAAGCCAATTTATATGGCAGGATATATCTCTGATAAATTTGCTTTCAAAGATTTGATTTTTAATGTTGGTATTCGCGTTGACAGATTTGATGCAAATCAAAAAGTGTTGAAAGATCCATTCTTATTATATGAGGCTAAAACTGTTCAAGAAGTTACTGATTTAGGTTCACACCCTCAAAACATGGGACAAGATTATGTAGTTTATGTAAATGATCTTAATAATCCTTCTGCTGTTGTTGGTTATCGCGATGGATACAACTGGTATAATGCTGAGGGAACTCAAATACAAGACCCTGCTTTATTAGAAACATCATCTGGTATTGCTCCATATTTAGTTGATAACACTCAAGAAAATGTTAATTCTTCTGCATTTAAAGATTATGAGCCTCAAACTACATTAATGCCTAGAATTTCGTTTTCATTCCCTATTTCTGATGAAGCTTTGTTTTTTGCCCATTATGACGTTCTTTCAAAAAGACCTACCACTGGAGTTCGTTTAGATCCTACTGATTATTTCTTCATTGAGAATGTAAACAATACAATAAACAATCCTGATTTGAAGCCAGAAAAAACAATCGATTATGAAGTTGGATTTCAACAAAAATTGAGCAACTCATCATCAATTAAATTCTCTGCATATTATCGCGAGCTGAGAGATCAAGTTAATGTTTATAGATATTATGATGCTTATCCAAGATCATATACTGCATACAATAATATTGACTTTGGAACAGTAAAAGGAGCAACATTATCATACGATTTAAGAAGAACTGGAAACGTTTGGTTAAAAGCAAATTATACACTACAGTTTGCTGATGGAACTGGTTCCTCTGCAACTTCTGCAGCAGCGCTTGTTAATTCAGGTCAACCTAATTTGAGAACCACAAATCCTTTCGATTTTGACCAAAGACATGCTATTCAATTGGTTGTTGATTATCGTTTTGATGGAGGTGCTGATTATAATGGACCAACAATTACAAAAAAAGTAAAAGGAACTGATAAAGTAAAAACTATTCCATTATTACAAAATACTGGTGTTAACTTTACCTTTGGTGGTGGTTCAGGAACTCCATATACAAGAAATACTAAAATTGTTCCAGAAGCAACTTCTGGAGGAGCTTCAAGTATTCAGGGAAGTATCAATGGTTCTAGATTACCTTGGCAATTTAGAATTGATGCTCGTTTAGATAGAGATTTAACAGTTAGAGTGGGTAAAAAAGCTATTGACATGAACATTTATTTGCAAGTTCTAAATGTTTTAAATCAAGTTAACGTTATCAATGTTTATGGTGCTACTGGAAATCCTGATGATGATGGTTATTTGGCTTCTGCTGAATACCAAACTCAAATACAACAGCAAACCAACGAACAAAGTTATAGAGATTTATATGCCATTTCTGTTGACAGACCATGGAACTATAGTTTACCAAGAAGAATTCGTTTAGGAATTAGTATCAGCTTATAATTGAATAGAAAGAAAAATAATAATTATTATAATAATAAATAATATGAAACACAATATTCGTATATTATTGACAGTCGTGAGTCTATTTGCCTTCCAAGGTTTGTATGCAGACAAGGTGCATAATGGAGGAAAAACTGCAAATACAAACTCATCTAATGGGTCTAATAATTTTCAAAATTCATCGGTAAATAAAGAAACTGCTGAATCTTGTGTACCTGCCTCTGGTTCAACCGAGTTAACAATTAATAATGTTAGAGCTCGTATCAACACAGGTGGTGATATGTGGTGGGATTTGCAAAGCCATTCCAAATATTATATTCCTAAAAACACAACAAATACCTCAATGTATTCTGGTTCATTGTGGATTGGTGGAGTGGATATTAATGGTCAGTTGAAAGTTGCTGCTTTGCGTTATCGCCAAGTTGGTAACGATTATTGGCCAGGACCTCTTACCAATGATGCAACTGCTTCTGTTGATGCTGCCACTTGTAAAAAATATGATAAGCATTTTATGATTACAAGAGCTGAGGTTGACGAATATCGTTCTCATTTAAATGAAAATGGAACAACAAATTTCGGATCTTATCGTCCACCTTTATCAATTCAGCAATGGCCTGGTAATGGTGCAGGATCAGCTGGTGGAGATGGAGAATATTTAAATTCTTCCGACCATAGTCAATTTCTTGCTCCATTTTTCGATAGGCAAGGAGATGGAATTTATGATTGGACAGATGGAGATTATCCTTATTATGATATTTCAAATGCATTATGTCCAAAATTTTTACCTGTAGGTGATACCATTGCTTCTGGTCCTGAAGGTGGTACTAGTAAACTTGTTGACCAAGTGCTTAAAGGTGACCAAACTGCATGGTGG
Organism: Bacteroidota bacterium; assembly: GCA_013377115.1. Classification (GTDB taxonomy): domain Bacteria; phylum Bacteroidota; class Bacteroidia; order Bacteroidales; family CG2-30-32-10; genus Cfx2-01. Next base: position 3,662 of record JACAAW010000136.1, read on the forward strand.
GTATTTAACGATAAAGGAAATGTTCATACTGAATCAAAAGGTTCTTCTATTGGTTTAGAAATTAGAGCTCAAGCTTTTGCTTTTGCAACAAATGATGAAGTAAATAATATGACATTTTACAGTTACGAAATTATTAACCGCTCAACTTATCAATTAACCGAAACTTATTTTAGCCAATGGGTTGATACCGATTTAGGTTATGCTTATGATGATTTTGTTGGTTGCGATGTAACCAGAGGATTAGGATATTGTTATAATGGTAAAAATATTGATGGAGCTGGTGAACCTGAAGCTTATGGTACCCAACCTCCTGCAATTGGAGTTGACTTTTTTCAAGGACCTTATATGGATCCTGATGGTTTAGATAATCCTAAAGGTGGTTGCGATGTTAGCATCAATGGCGTTAATTTTGGTGATAACATTATTGATAATGAACGTTTTGGTATGAGAAGATTCGTTTATCATAACAATGGTGGTGCTTTTGCAACCAGTGACCCTGAAATTGCACCTCAATATTATAACTTATTAAGAGGTATTTGGAAAGACGGAACAAAAATGTTATATGGTAACAATGCTCACAAAAACTCTGGTGCTTATGGTCCAGAATGTGATTTCATGTTTCCTGGTGATACAGATCCTTGTGATTGGGGAACAGGTGGCTTACCTCCAAATGGTCAAAAATATTGGACTGAAGAAACTGCACAAAACCCACCTAGTGATAGAAGATTTATGCAATCAGCTGGTCCTTTTACTTTAATGCCAGGTGCTGTTAATTATATTACTGTTGGAGTTCCTTGGGCCAGAGCTACATCTGGAGGTCCTTTTGCTTCAGTTCAGTTATTAAGACAAGTTGATGACAAGTGCCAAAGATTATTTGACAATTGTTTTAAAGTTGTAAATGGTCCTGATGCTCCAGATTTGACAATTCAAGAACTTGACAGAGAATTAATTCTTTACATTTCAAACAAAAGCATTTCAAACAATTATAAAGAAAAATTTGTTGAATACGATCCAAATATTGTTTCTCCTGACTCATTAGTTGGAGCTGCAAGGTACGATTCACTTTATAGATTTGAAGGATATCAAATTTATCAATTAGTTGATGGTAGTATATCTGCAACTGATATTTATGATACTGATAAAGCCAGATTGGTATTTCAATGCGATTTAAAAAATGGTGTTTCAAAATTAGTTAATTATTCCTACAGCGAAGCTTTGGGAGCGAATGTTCCGCAACAAATGGTTGATGGAGCTGACGTAGGTATTACACATTCTTTTAGAGTTTTTGAGGATCAATTTGCAACAAATGATAAAAGATTGGTAAACCATAAACAATATTATTTTATGGCTGTTGCTTATGCATATAATGAGTATTTTAAATATTCTCAAGATCCTAATATTTTAAATGGACTAAATGGACAGAAAAAACCATTTTTACCTGGTAGAAAAAATGGAGCTGGAGGTGCAATTACTGCAACCACTGGTATTCCTCACAATCCATCCCCTGAGGCTGGAGGAACAGTGATGAATTGTCAATATGGTGATGGTCCAAAAATTAAACGTATTGAAGGTCAAGGAAACGGAGGAATGAACCTTGAATTAACCGACGAAACCGTAAATGAGATTTTGGCTGGATATCCTCATCATGCTATTACTCCTTTATATAAAAACAATCAAGGACCAATTGATGTTAAAGTAATTGACCCATTGAATGTTAAAAAGGGAAATTATACCTTGAAATTTAATAAAGATTCTTTAGCACCAAATGATTTATCATTGTGTAGCTGGACTTTAATTAATAATGATGATTTAACTCAATGGGAATCGGATCAATCTATTTTAAATAAAAATGAACAAATTTTCCTCGACCTGGGTTTGTCCGTTACAATTCAACAAGTTATGTATCCTGGATATGATACCTTAAGTTTAAATAATAATGGTTTAATTGAATCAAGTATTACTTATGCTGATAGTTCAAAAAGATGGTTCTCTGGAATTCCAGATGTTGATGCTGGAGCTGGAAAAGCGTTTAATTGGATTCGCTCTGGTGTTTTAGTTGATGAAGCTAACGGAACTAATAATGATTATGATTGGTCTGGTGTTGGTTCTGGTAAAGGATTAGATAAAGAGCAAATTTACGAAAAGGTTATTGGAGGTACATGGGCACCATACAGACTTACTTCTAGGTATACAAACGGGCCAATGTGGAGCGAATTCTTTGGAATGAATGATATTCGACAAATTTCAAGTATCGATGTTGTTTTAACCAGCGATAAGAGTAAATGGTCAAAATGTCCTGTTATTGAAATGTGTGAAGATCCCGTTTTGGCTATGGGCGGTGCGAAAAAATTCGACTTAAGAAAATCAGCTTCACTTGATGTTAATGGAAATGAAATTGCTGGAAGTACTGGTATGGGTTATTTCCCTGGATATGCTATTAATGTTGAAACTGGTGAACGCTTAAATATTATGTTTGGTGAAGATTCATGGTTAGTTGGTGATAATGGAAGAGACATGAAGTTTAATCCAACATCAAATTATGCTGATGATTTGTATTTTGCTACTGAAGATGAAAAATTTGTAAAATTTGGTGGAAAACATTATTTGTATATTATGGGCCATTATGGTGATGATATTACAAAAGATTGTCCTGCTTATGATGAAGGTAGTTGGATTTACAGCATGCTTTATAATTCTGTTGGAACAATTACTAAACGTGCGGTATACAAAGATGTAATGTGGACAACAATTCCAATGGCAGTTCCTAATACCAATTGGTTAGATAATGATGTGAAAATTCGGATTAGAGTGAAAAGACCATACATGAGAAACTATTGGACTACTGCTATTTTCCCTTCAACAGTTCCTTCAAGTGCCACAAATAGTGCAACTTCTCCACAAAATGATAACTATCCAATGTATAGTTTCTCAACTGATGATATTGCAACTAGCTATGGAGTAACTGATACTGCTACAAGTGCATTAGATATGATCAATGTTGTTCCAAATCCATATTATGCTTATAGTCAATATGAAGTTAATCAGTTAGATAATCGTATTAAAATTACAAATTTACCTGAAAAATGCGTGGTTTCTATCTATACTGTTAATGGAACATTGGTTAGACAATTCAAAAAAGATGAAGTAAAAACTTCTCTTGACTGGGATTTGAAAAATCATGCAGGTATTCCAATTGCCGGCGGAGTTTATTTAATTCATGTTAAAGCAGATGGTATTGGTGAGAAGGTTATCAAATGGTTTGGTAGTTTGAGACCAACCGATTTAAATTCTTTCTAATAACAATAAAATAAAAAATAACAGTAAAAATTACATATATGAAAAGAAATTTTAAGTTTATTGTTTTACTTCTAACCGGAATAATGGTGCTTCCTGTAATAACAACAAAGGCAGGAAATCCTGACAGAACTGGACAGGCAGGAGCTTCAGAACTTTTAATAAACCCTTGGGGTAGAAGTTCTGGATGGGGAAGTGCAAATTCAGCATGTGTTAAAGGTCTAGAAGGAATGTATTCAAATATTGCTGGTTTGGCTTTTACTCAAAAAACGGAGTTAATTTTTGCTCATACTATTTGGTTAAAAGGTTCTGGTGTAAATATCAATACTTTTGGATTAACGCAAAAAGTTGGTGAATCTGGAGTAATTGGTATCGCTATTTCCTCAATGACATTTGGAGAAATGGAAATAACTACTGTTGATTTACCAGAAGGTGGAATTGGAAAATTTTCGCCAAAATATTTGAACATTGGATTATCATATTCCAAAATGTTCTCAAATAGTATTTATGGTGGAATTAACCTAAGAATTATTTCTGAATCAATTTCCGATAATGGAGCTCAAGGTATTGCTCTAGATGCAGGTATTCAATATGTTACTGGTGAAAAAGAAAATATTCATTTTGGAATTTCATTGAAAAATGTTGGACCAAGACTTAAATTTACCGGAAACGGTTTAACTTTTAAAGGTTATGTTGGATCTTCACCAAATCAAATGACATTAGAACAAAGTTCTGCAGAGTTTGAATTACCTTCTTTGTTAAATATTGGTGCTGCTTATGATATTGATATCACTGAAAATCATAAAGTAACAATCGCTGGAAATTATACTTCTAACTCTTTCATTAAAGATCAATTTGCTATTGGATTACAATACAGCTTGAAATCTTATTTGATGTTAAGAGGTGGTTATTGCTACGAAAAAGGAATTGATAAAATTACAACAAGATCATCTGCTCTCACTGGACCAAGCGCAGGATTTACTGTGGAGATTCCATTAAATAAAGAAAAAGGTTCTTCGTTCGGATTAGATTATTCTTACAGAGCTTCTAATCCTTTCAATGGAACACACTCAATCGGCGCAAGAATTAGTTTATAAGATTTAAATTACTCGTATTTTTTAAAAGAGTCCCGATTCGTCGGGATTCTTTTTCGTTATATATGGACTAAACAAAACATTTAGGAATATGGCAAAAAAATATTATACAAAAGAAGGTATTCAGAAATTAAAAGATGAATTGGATCAATTAAGAAATGTTGAACGCCCTTCTATTTCCCAACAAATTGCTGAAGCCAGAGATAAAGGAGATTTGTCAGAAAATGCTGAATATGATGCAGCGAAAAATGCACAAGGAATGTTGGAAATGAAAATTTCTAAACTTCAAGAAATTGTTTCAAATGCATCCGTAATTGATGAATCAAAACTTGATAATTCCAAAGTGTTGATTTTATCAACAGTTAAACTTTTAAATAAAAAAAATAATTCTACAATGACTTATAGTCTCGTTCCAGAAAATGAGGCTGATTTAAAAACTGGAAAATTATCTGTTAGTTCACCTATTGCTAAAGGTTTATTAGGCAAAGTGGTCGGCGATGTTGTAGAAATTACTGTTCCTGCTGGTATTATTTCATTAGAAGTTGTTGAAATTTCAAGGTAATTTTATGGGAAGTATATTTACAAAAATAATTAATGGCGAAATTCCTTGCTACAAAATTGCAGAAAATGATCGATTTTTTGCATTTCTAGATATTAATCCATTAGCAAAAGGACATACTTTAGTAATCCCAAAAGAAGAAATAGATAATATTTTTGATATTGAGGATGATAACTTTAAAGAATTGTTTCTATTTGCAAAAAAAATTGCAAAAGCCATTGAGAAAGTTATAAAAGCTGAAAAAGTTGGAGTAGCTGTTATTGGATTAGAGGTAAGACATGCTCACATTCATTTAGTTCCAATAAATGGAGTTCATGATATTGACTTCAAAAAGCCAAAATTACAACTTACTCAGGAAGAGCTAAAAGATATCGCAGCTAAAATTTCTTCAAATATTCAATTCTAAAGACGTATTATCTTCTTTATTATTATTTCATTCTCCGAATAGCATTTGAGAAAATAATTTCCACTTTGAAATTTTTCTAAATTAATTTGAAGTTTTGTTGGCAAATTACTTCCAGAGATTTCTTTCATAAAGCAATTCTTACCAAGGACATCTGTAATTTCAATTTTGGAAATTTTTATATTTGAATAGTGAATGTTCAAAATATTTTTTGTTGGGTTTGGAAAAATATCTAAATAGGAATCATTATTTATTGATTCAATTCCTAAGTGAATGCTAGAGTTTTTTGAAACGATTCGTAAATCTGGATCAAAAAATACTGAATCTGGTACAAAATTTAATTGAATTGAAAAAACCTCTGAGTTTGCAATACTATTAAAAACAATAATGGTATCCTTGGTGGCATTTTTAAATTTAACAGGAACAGGCATTTCATAAAATCCAACCGAAGGATGTGATTGAGTTTGATTAATTGTTGTTTCAACAATTTGGTTTGGTTTTTTGATGCATGTAATATCGTAAATAGGATAACCTTCTCCGTAAAACCAATCATTGAAAAATCCTGTTAGATTCATTCCACTTGAATTTTCCATGTGAGTTTTAAAATCTTGAGTGGTTGCAAATGAGTATCGCAGTGTTGGATCGTTTAAATAATTCTTTAATCCAGCAAAAAAACTGCTGTCACCAATTACCCATCTCAGCATATGCAAAAGTCCGGCTCCTTTGTAATAAGATAAACGGCTATCGAAAATTCTGGAAACAGAAATTGTGTCTGTACAAAAAACAGATCCATCGGGAGCGGTAGTAACATTATCAATAAGTAGCCTTTTCCAAATTGGATACCAATAACCAGCGAAAAGATTTTCGTAACACAAACCTGTTGAATATGTTGCAAATCCTTCGTTAATCCAAATGTCTGACCAACTTTTACAAGTAATCATATTTCCAAACCACTGGTGAGCAAATTCATGAGCCAGTAATTCAAAATCGAAACCACCAATAAATGTCATGGTTTGATGTTCCATTCCTCCGCCCCAGCCAAATTGAGCATGCCCGTATTTCTCATTTCTATAAGGATAGGTAATAAACAAACTGTCGTATAAATTCACCACTGGCAGTAATGAAATTGTACTTGTTTGTGCATTGGCTAAATCTTCGGGATAAACATAATTGGTGACAATCACAGAATCGGTTGCCGTGTATCCAATATCATTGTAAACGGAATAATTAGTGACGGCAATGGCAATGAGGTAAGTCGCAATAGGGTATTTATGTTTCCAGTGAAAAAATTTATTCGGGCCTTGGTTTGTTTCCGAAATCAACAAACCATTACTGGCAACTTTGTAAAGTTGTGGTGTTAATACAAAAATATCAATGCTGTCAATTTTATCCGTAAGATTGTTTTTGCAAGGCATCCAATCACTTGCGCCATAAGGTTCAGAAAGCGTCCAAATTATTGGCGAACCATTATGATCGGATTTAATAAATGAGCCAAACCCAGTTTGTGGCGGAGCTCCTTTATATGAAATTTTTACAGAATCTAATAT
>JACAAW010000137.1 GCA_013377115.1 Bacteroidota bacterium
TGTCACTGTTGTTGCAAATGTATGCCTCGCTGAATGGGTAGTTAGATTTTTATTGATTTCGCATGCCGCTGCTATTTCTTTTAAATAGGAATTCATTTTTTGATTGCTGAATACAGGAAGAACAACTCCTTTCTCCTCGCAAATAGGGTGAGTCTTATATTTTTCAATAATTTCCATGGCTGGATCTAAAAGAGGAACACTGCACCAGTTTTTTGTTTTCTGGCGTTTTACTTTTACCCATGTTTTGCCATCTTTTTCTTCGAGGTCTGTATATTTTAAACATTTTACATCGATAAAAGCCAATCCTGTGAAGCAGCAAAATATATAAATATCTTTTACAATTTGGGTTCTCGGCAATTTAATTTTTTTATTCATTAAGATTTCCAATTCCTCTTTTGTCAGAAATGCCATATCCACTTCATCTAAATGGAATCGAATATTAGAAAATGGGTTTGAATTCATCCAATTGTTTGCTAATGCTATTAATATAATTGTTTTGAAGTTTTTTAAATATTTTGTGGCAGTATTGTGACAATTCTTTTTAGTGATCTTCAAAAAACTTTCAAAATCTGTAACAAACATTTGGTTGATTTCGCTTAAGGGTAAATCATTTTTTTTAAAATTTGTTTTGATAAATTCTGCTATATGATTACGGGCAGTACAATATCTTTCAATTGTTCCAGGCGCATAATCAACATTGATTAATACTTTGCATTTTTCATTGTGCTCGTCAAAAATTTCAAGAATTGTTCTTTCTTTGTCACCAATTCCCATATATCTGTCTCGTAATATAGATGCGGTAATTGGGATATTCCTTTCTTCCAATTTAACTCGTTGTTCATTTATTTTTGTTTTTACCAACTCGAGATAATCATTTATTTCTCTCACAGCCCTTGAATTTCCGATTACACGATAATTTTTATTGTCCCAATCCTTTTCTTCAATTTCTTGTTGGACAGAAAATTCTGAACGTTCTCCATTTGTAGTAATTCTGGCGTAAATAGGCAGTTTGCCATTTCTCAAAGCCCTTGTGCGTTTGATGAGAAAAATCACATTATAAGTGTTTCTTTGCATAGTTTGTTTTTTAAGTAATTATTAAATTGATTTATTTAGAATTATTGATTTCGTTATACAGTAATCATTTGATTATGCTTTGTATGTTGCTTTTTTCTTGTTAACTGGAATATTTTGTCCATACTTTTTGTTTTAAACTAAAATTCTTAAAATGTTCATTCCTGCTTCTTCAGGGATATTAAATAGATTGGGATTTGAATAGATTTCGAAGTCAATTGCGGTAATACAAAACAACTCTTGTTCCTTGCAAGCCTGAGCCAGTTCATTTAAGAATTGAAAGTCTTTTTTTATTCCTTCCAGATCCTTCATCCGCAAGAAATTCGATAGATCCTCTACAAAAACTAATAATCCTTTATTTGAATCGACTTTCTTTATTTCTGTTAGGATATTGGAGAAATGATTTTTAACATCGGTTTCTTCCTTCGTAAATGCGGGGATTTCAATATCGTATTCTGATTTGAGAAAGACTTCTATTTCATTAAAAAAGAATTCTGAATAGTCAATGTATTTCGGGCTCATTGTTATTGTAACTATAAAGTATTTCTTATTTATCTCAAATGCAGCTTTTCTTATATTTTCTACTGTAATTATTGGGATGGAAAAATCTTTTGATATTGACTTTAGAAATGAGCTGATAAATAATGTTTCATAATTGGAATTGCCAATAATGTTAATTACTTTATAATTGCTTTTTTGAATGGCTCCAATTATTTCTAAAATTGAAGTTTCCTTTTGTTTTAATATGTCAATCATAGAATCAGATTTTTTCTTCATAATGCTTTATTTATATGGGTTAGGTGTAAAATTTATTTTATTAAATACTTCTCAGATTAATACTGTAAAATATTTTATAAATTTATTTTAGTTAAACAGCATTTAGTGCTGTTTATAATTATTATATTTGTAAAAAATAAATTTATGTCACTTTCAAAAGAGGTTTATATTCGTTACAAGCTCATCGATATCGCTATCAAGAATTTACATGCCCCTTATCCATCTATGGAGGATCTTCTTCGAATATGCAATGAAAGGTTAGGGAAGGACTTGGCTGTTTGCACAATTCAACGAGATATTAAAGCAATGAAAGAAGATGAGGAGCTTGGTTTTATGGCTCCTATCAAGTTTAGTAAAAGCAAAAATGGTTATTATTATTCTGATCCTGGATATAGTATTAGTAAAGTTCCATTGCAGGAAAATGAAATCGAGGCCCTGATTTCAGCTTGTGAAATAATTCAGATTGTATCGGGAAGTAGGGTTGGAGATTCCTTTAATTCAGCCGTAAAAAAAATTATGGTATCTTTAATGGAAGAATCTGAAGAAAAAGAGGTTTCTATTCCAATGGTGCACATAGATTTACCTCCAAAGCAATTGGGGTGGGAGCATTTCGATTTTATTCTCAATGCGATAAAGATGCAAAATGTTATTAGTTTTATTCATTATTCTTATCGAAATAATGAATTTAATGCTAATATGGTTCATCCATATCAATTGAAGGAATTCAATAATTATTGGTATCTAATTGGTCTTTCAGAAAAAGATCACGAACTAAAAACATTTAGCCTCGACCAAATTTATGATCCGATGGAATTGTCAATAAAATATAATTACAGTAAAATGGAGGAGGTTAGGCCATACAACGAAAATATGTATGGTGTTTACCCAATTAATTCTATGAAAAAGAGGATTCTTAAATTTCAATGTTCAGCATTTATGGCGAAATTTCTCAGCGCCCATCCTATGCATGAATCACAGAAGATAATAAAAAGTTATGCTGAAGGAAATAAAATATTCTCTGTTGAACTGATTCCAACTAGGGAATTAGAGCAATGGTTTTTTGCAAACAGAGCAGATGTTATGCTGCGAAATAAAGATGTTTTCAAAAATGAGAATATCAGCATGTTTCACAATTTAAAAATGTATTAGTATGAAGCAAGATACAATAGTATATCATGAACCAGAATGCCGCACAGAAGTAAATAACCTGAAATTATTACGAATCACATTAAGCAAGGAGCATACTAAAATTGATTTTGGTTATCAGGCAAATGATTATTATATTAAAGGTGGATGGGTTAAAATAGGAGCTGAAACTTTTATTAGAATGAAAGGATCAAAAATAAAGTATCGATTAATCAAGGGAGACAATATTCCAATTGGTCCAGAGAAACATCATTTTAAAACCACTCAGGATTGGCTTTATTTTTCACTTTATTTCCCTGAAATACCTATAAGACATGGGCTAATTGAATTAATAGAAAATGAGCCCATTAAATTTAATGATTTTAATTTTTGGGATATTTTATTGGATGGGGAAAAGGGGTATGAAGTAAATTGAGATTTCTAACGTTTAAGCTACCCAATACCATGCAATTTCATGCAGTGGTAGTCATTGTTATTTGTTAATCTTGTTTCCCAAAACTGCACATTGTTGCGATAGGTGGGATTAGCCACTGGCAATATTTTCATTATTATATTTAATTCCAAGTTGTTCTTCATATGAATGACGCAAATATGGATGTTCATTTACTAATATTTTTTTCTCAACAATTTTTGCATGGAAATCGATATTGTCTAATACTACCTGGGCTCTTGGTTTGTGTAAACTGTATTCGGTATTTGTAACCATTTTCTGAGGTCACAAAAAGTAAATTAATGAGGTCTGATGTGGAGCCAGGATAATTTACAGGAATGTACCAAAAAGTTGTACTGAAATATTTTGATTGTTTTGTTCCAATAAAATAATCGAGTTCAGCTCCTTTGCCTGCTTTTTGCCTTAATGAGAAAGCAAAAGAACTATCGGCTTTATGCTTATCCATTAACCATTCAAATATTATTTTTTCGAATTCTTCGTAAGAGTGCATATTAGTTATGTTTTACAATTTGATATTTTTTTATTATTTTTTTACAGTTAACCAACTAATAAAATCAATAGGAGTACAAATAAACCAATTAATCCAATCCAAAATCCCGAAATTGCTAAACCCTTGAGCTTGTGATTCTTCATGCCTATTGCACCAAAAATAAGAGCCAATAAATTTAAAATGAGATAAACATAAACACTCATTCCAAAAAATAAGCCTAATAAACCAACCATTGCTATGCAAAATGAGGTAATCCCAAAACCACTGCTTTTTTGTTCCTCTTTAGATTTTTGCCGACTGATAACTATAGGATTAACATCTGAATTGTTATTGTTGTTTTGATTTGCATAATAAATTGAGTCAACTATTGAATTGTACTTTGTTGGATTGTCATTTGTTTTTGTCTTACTATTATTTGACTCAAAAATATCTTTTGTTCCGTTAACATACTTAATCATAAAAATATCAGTTTTTTCAATTACATAAGTAGGACCATCCTTATTCTCGCACTTTTTATATTTAACTTCCTTGGCGGTAATTTCAATTACTTTCGCATAAATTTCATTGCCGTTTTTTAAAATAATATTATCACAACTATCTTTTGTTGAAGAAATGTTTTCAAAAAACAGAATGTTAGATTTGGAATTGTTCAGTAATGCTGTTGCATTGTTTTTAGAATCGATAAGATTCAGCAGGCCGATATTGCTTTTTAAAGGCAAATTTAATTTGGCAGAGCTTATTAATCTGTCGTTTTTTATTAAAGTCTTCCAGGTGATATTGTAACCAGGATTGTATAATCTTTTTTCGCTTGTACAAGCGAAAAAAAATAGTCCTAAAATTAATATGATTAAAAGAAATTGTTTGTTTTTATACATCAATTCAATGTTTATTTAATTATCTCTGTTCCAATAGGAGCTGGCTTTTTGCTTATAAAATTTAATTCTTCATTTTTAAAAAAGCCCACTTTAATGTATCTTCCAGTTATTAAATCGCGATAAATAGAAAAAACTCTTCCAACTAAATGAGCTGCTGCGTGGTAGTAATCATTATCTGAGGTATATAAACTATAGCCGAACAGAAAATTGAAATTCAGATCATTTATTCCAGATATTTCTTTTACACCTTTTGGAATGAGGCCATAAGTAACTCTATAATAGAATTTAAACATGTAGCCTGGTAATGTATATTGAGGCTCAACAATAGCAATTAATCTCGGTCCATCCGTGGAATTTTCGGGCCCAAAGTTGAATTTCGAGTCGTTTTTATTGTAAAACTTAAAAAAAGCGTCAATGAATTCTTCTTTTCTTTTTTTAATTCGGTTTGGATTAGTTATAATTTCATCACGACCATAAGTGATTTTTTCATTCATAATCAGAACTAAGTTGAGAGGATAATTTGCTTTTTTTAAAGTATTAGCAATTTTAGTTAATTCAGAAATGTAGCCCCCAGTATAACTATTTTCTAATTTTTCTTCTTCTATTTCTTCCTTTTCGAAGACATCTTTTGTTCCATTCTCATATTTTATCATAAAGACATCCCCTTTTAGGATTGATATTACAGGTCCATCAGGGTTATCCGCTTTTTTGTATTTTACTTCAGTTAAAGTGATTTCTTGAACTTTTCCAGAAAGTTCATCACCGTTTTTTTTTATTATTATATCTTGGGCGGATATTAAGTTTGATAAAGCAACAGAGAGAAGAAAGAAGATAAGTTTTTTCATGAAAAGTCACGCTAAAATGTTAAACAAAATTATTCATCTATAAATAGATTTAATTCATCAAATGTAAATTAAAATTGAATATAAAAAGAAGATGGTTGAATTAATTTTTGATTAGACCAGATGTCGACGGTAAAAAAAGAAAATTTCTCTGTAATGTTAAAAATAGAATATTGAAATACAAATTATTAGCCAGTTTTTTAACAATTTGTTCTTTAATTGTCTTGCACAAATGTGCAAAATGTTTTAATTGAGACGTCAAATTTGTTGAAGAAATAGCCAACTATATTGTTGAAAATGAACTGTAATTATGGGGATATATTACGCAAATAGGGATGAATTGACTTAATTGCCAATAAATGCTGCTATTTCTCATCTATTGGAATATAAAATCACCAACTATGAGGTTGGGAAAAATCTCCTAGTTTTTCTAGTTGAAATTTGGTCCTAGGGGCTCAAATTATTTTGTATAATTGTGCAATTTTATCTTTTTTAAAAAAGATAAAATACTGACTTTTAGAAAATATTAGGAGTTGATAATTGGAAGGTTATTATGGAGTCTTGAAGGAAGGAGAGAAAGATTGTCATAATTATTAGCAATCTAACTTATCAATGGTCATTGGTTTTTTATTGGAAGGGAAATATTAGCCCTTTTAAGGCTGGTTAAATGGTATATTAACGGAAGGGTGTAAATTATTAGATGTTGTCTTTAAAGCATTGTTATGAAGAAGTTTCTGGGTTAGAAGTTCATGAGTTTTACAAATGAAATAGCCGCAACAAATACAAATTTAAAAGATTTGTAATGTTGTGGCTTTGTAAAAAAGAAAGAACTTATTTAGTTCCTACAGCCCTCCAATTGAATATTCAAATGGTTTATTATCCTCCTTCTCAGAATCCTTCGCCTTTCCTTGTTGGCCATTCAAATAATTATTTTCTCCACTTTGATTGACCCTAATGATCGTCTTATTCACTTTTAAAGGATCGATGGAGAGTTCATCAACTGGATCAGATTTCCTGGTAATACAATAATGAGTTCCAATGAAGTCAATTCGCAAATCACCGTACATTTCGAAAATTTTGCCAGTTTTCAAATTCCTACCTAATACTGGTTTACCGTGATTAAAATGAAACATAAGTGCTTTCAACCCATCTCTATGCCCAATTCTCATTCCATTACTGTATAAATAACCAACAATTTTGAAGTTAGATTTATAGTGTTTTGTATGCATAGTGACGGAACTCACTTTGTTTTTTTCATTTAATTCCTTATATGCGTGCTCATCGCAACAATACTTTGCGTCAGCTCTTCTTGACGATGGAATAGGAAGAAGTCGAGGGCAATACCGATATTCGCAAAAACGAATTGGTTTTTTTTCCTTTATGAAATAAGTGCTTTTCATAAGATTAAATTTGGGGTCTTGGTTTAACATAATTTTCTTCCAATATTTTATTTATTTGACTGGCCTTAAAGTACAGTTTGCCAGTAATTTTTGTTGTCCCTAATATTCTGCGTGCACGTAGTTGATCCAATGCACGTTTACAAATATTTAATTTCTTACAAACCGCATTGGAGGTTAACCATTGATCTAAAATGCACGATTTTTCATTGTTGCTATCAATTTTTTGGTTGATTTCGGCAAGAGTGTTAAGGATCAATTGAAATTCCTCATTTGAAACACTGGTTATTTTCATTTGAATGTTTTTTTAAAAAATATTAATAATTTATTGTACTGTTGTTTACGGTACAAATTAAAAATAAAAAAACCCTAAATGCAAGAAAATCAGATTGTTGATCCTACTGGTTGGAGTGGTTGGGGTGGTTGGATAATCCATTGAATAAATCCACTCTGCTTAAAAAGTAGGGAAATAATATTTGGTTGGAAAATAATGAAAATAGTCTTTTAATTGAACAGCAAAATTTTAGGTTGCGATTTTTTTCTTTTCAATTTCAATAGCATCATTTACTAATACGATGAATGTTTTAACACGAAAATAGTCATTTTTTTCTGGCCGATAATCTTTTTCAATTTCTTTACCTTCTATCTTGAAAAAAAAGGGCATGAGCTTTTTATAAGCAAAGTTTGGAAGATATTTTTCACCTGTTTTTTTTTGATAAGAGGTGATTGCCAATAAAAACATAAATAATTTTGCTTTGCTAGATTTCCAATTTATTTTTCGGAAATCTTCAATTTTAAGATTTCCTTTATTGAAAATGAAAAAGAAGTATTTTATGTCCAATTCATTCGGAATAAAGGATTTTGATTTAAGTGTTGTAAAAACCTCAGTAAGAATAAATTCCGAAAGTTCTGTTTTTAAAAAAAAATCAGTACTATTTCCATACCCCTTTTGTTGCGAATTTCCAATTATTGTTTCTTTTTGTTGTAAATATTTTCGTTCTTTTTCCTCAACGAATTCTATAATATTTTTAATACTATCATTGACTTTGAAATTAAAAAAATTATCTACAATATCTATAAATTCTGTTTCATTTCCACAGATGTCTTTAAAATCATTTGACATTTTTGGAGAGGTTAATATTTTTTGAAGAGGACTGGAATAATCTTGTTCATTTATAACTGAATCCAGTGTGGTATTATATTTATAACATAATTTCTGCAATTCCTCTGTAGAAGGGGCTTCCGAAAGAATAAACGTTTTTAATTCAAATTTAATACTATCAAGATATAAACTCATTGCAATTTTATTGCCGGAGTTTAAACTCAAATTGTTTAATATCTCTTTTTTTAAGTTATTGATTCTATTATAGAATTTGATATTAAAATCACGAAAAGAACCATCTCCCATTTCTTCAAATTCAAGTAATTTTAAAAAATGATGATATTCTTTTTCTTCTTTTTGCATTAATTTTGATTTGTTATTGTTTGACAAAGGATTTTTGCATATTCAATTGCTGCAATACAAAAATAACTAACCAAAATCACATTGCAATTTTTTTTTCGAAGTTTTTATAAAAACAGCGCAATCCATTGTTGCGCTATAGAAAACTAAAAGTGGGGTTTCTAAAAGGAGGGTAAATGGTGCCTAAATTCTAAAATTACCGATTTTGAATACCTATAATTGCAGTAATAAAACAAGCAAAATCGCCAATATCCTTCCGATCTTGTTTTAATATTTCAGCCCAGGATATGTCTTCATTTGTGTTTTTCATATTACGAGCAATAATATTGCAAGAATCAATAAATCGATTATGTGCAGCTGTTCGTTCTGGATCTTGATCTTTTCTTTGTTCCAAATCTAAAAAGATCCATTCTGCTCGTATGTTTGCATATCGAATCGCAGCTTTGAATAGCTGGTATTTGAGATCGGTCAATTTGCTTTCATTTATGCTTTTGAAAGCGACTTTTGCTTTTTCGTAATCCATTTTTTATTAGATTTAATGAAAGAAAAATTTTCTAATTAGTTCCCTGTCTGGTACATTTCTAATTTCTAACTCCAAAAATAACTCCTTGTTATCATAAGGAATACTAAATTTTTCTATTTCTAAATTATCTTTTCCTTTATTTATAATAATAAATCGTGCTTTTGATTCAAGTGTATTACAGCCTAAAGAACCAGGGCTAATAAACCTTTTTTTTCCAACTTTGTCTTCACAATCATGGTTATGCCCATAAAAAATAATATCTGAATTTATTTCCCCAAAAAGGAACTCCAACTCTTCAATATTTGGCTTCTTAATGATTTTCTTGAAGTTTTTGGTTTTTTGATCAATTGGGTAATGCATGAAAGAGATGGTATTCCCTTTAAGAATTTTTGTAAGATAATATGGAAATTTGGATATTTTCTCTTTTAATGAATTGTCAATCTGGCTGTGGATCCATATTTGATGTAATTTTTCCCCTTCACTTAAATCATTACCTTTTAAACTATCTATACCATGGACTAGTAATTCTTCATGGTTTCCCATTAAGCATAGAATATTTTGATTCAAAATAATCTCTAAACATTCTTTTGGAAATGGTCCAATTCCAATTATATCCCCAAGACAAACGATTAAATCGCAACTTTCATCATTAATCTTTTTTAGAGCAACCTCAAGTGCTGGTAAATTCCCGTGTACATCTCCAAATACCGCAATCTTCATATTTGCCGCTTTTATCAATTGATCATGTTTGTTTTATTCCCAACACTTCAAAAATAGTAAATAATTTTTAATGGGAAGCATTCGGAAAACTTCTCTTTTCTGAAACTTTACATCGTCAATCAATTAAACTATTAATTCACTTAAATCTTAAAATTATGGCAACAAATGATTTTTACACAGGAGAAACTCCTCAAAATTACCAACAAAAATGTCCAGTAGTATTTGTAATTGATGTGTCTGGTTCAATGATGGGATCTCCATTAATTGAGCTAAACAAAGGTCTTCAGCTTTTTTCTCAGGAAATACAAGCTGATAATACCGCAAGTGAAAGACTCGATGTCGCATTAGTCAGTTTTGGCAGTGATACCGTTATTGATCATGATTTTGCTTTATTGCAAGATTATTCAATGCCTACTTTAACCACTCGTGGATCCACTAAAATGGTTGATGGAGTTCGCAAGGGA
>JACAAW010000138.1 GCA_013377115.1 Bacteroidota bacterium
TGAAATTACCATTCAATTTGATAAAGGTTTGGTCTCGGGAAATGTGAATTTCGAAATTTTTGATGTGCTTGGAAATTCAATTCTCAAAAAGGAAATGAAAAACCAAAATTCAACTAAAATTGATGTTTCAGAATTTGCCAGTGGTATCTACTTTTTAAAAACTACTATTATTTCTAAAAATAATAATCTTCAACAAAAAGTGGTGAGGTTTGTAGTAAGTCGCTAGCTTCCAAATTTGTATTTTCGGGAAAGTTGATGATGAAATAGTGGAATTTGAAATTTCAAATTCAATTTCAATATTATTTTTTCATGCACTCTTCATGCATTAGCCATGCTTTAACTATGCTTCATATATACACTAGATATACACTAAGTATACAGTTGATATACGCTAAGCTTGGTTTTGGGTTAGCCATTCCGGATTCTAAGAATTAGGGTTTTGGTTTTATAGTTGATAGTAGCTTTGTATTTCATTAAAATATCACTTCCCAAAACGCCATCCAGATTTTTTAGCCCAAGTTTTTCGTATGATTCATTGACATGTGACATATCAATAATTACAATTTGATAATTTTTTATTTTTAGCTCGCCAACGGATAATTCTTCTAATACAAGGGATTCACTTTCCATGGTATTTGTTCCTAAACCAGTTGACAATTGCTCATTTTGTTCAAGCTTAACATCAGAAACATATTTAAATATGCGGTTTTTGTCAAAAACACTCATCGAAGCACCAGTATCTATTAATAGGTTTAATTCAAACCCATTCAAATTTGCTGTAACAAAAAGATGCCAACCTTGGTTGTCGATTCGTTGAAAAATTATTGGAATTTTTATTATCATAATTGTTAAAATAAAACACAAAAATAGTTTATCTTAGCAAACAAATTGCAAAAGAAATGTCTGTAACCTACTTTTCAAAATTAATGAAAAAAGGACTGTTATTACTATTTATTTTATTGATTGGTCTTTCTGCAAGTTCTCAAAATTCAGTTGATAGTTTGGTCAATGAATTAAAAAAGGCCCCAAATCCGAAAAAGAGTCATCAATTAAATGCGCTTTCCAAATTTTATCGTTCAGTTGATTTGGAAAAATCTAGGGAATTTGCTGAACAAGCCCTTGAAAATTCACTTGAGTATTCAAATGTATTAGAATCAGCTACCGCCTTAAAAAATATCGGGACCTATCATTATTTTAAAAGTCAGTTTGCCGAGGCAAAAGAAAATTATTTGAAAGCTTTAAAAGCCTTTAAAAGTATTGATGATAATACTGGTATTTCTGCCTGTTTAAATAATATTGCAAATATTAGTAAAGACCAGTCGAATTTTAAAGAGGCCTTGAAAATGTATTTTGAATCTTTAAAATATGATGAAAAATTAAATGATAATGCAGGAATTGCAGCAACTTATAGTAATATCGGACAGGTTTATCATTTGCAATCGGATTATTTAAAGGCAATTGAATTTTACAATAAATCTCTTGAATTGGAAACCCAAATTGGAAATGTTGATGGAGAAGGTGAGTGTTTGTTGAATTTGGGAGCTGCTTACGAAGAAAATGAATCTTATGATGAGGCAATGTTAAATAATAAAAAAGCCTTAAAGATATTTAAAGAATCTGGAAATACGCTGCGTTTGGGATTGTGCTTAAATAATATTGGCTGGTTGTTATTTAAAACCAACAATTTGGACGAATCACGAAAGTTTTTACTTGAGTCTTTTAATATTCGAAAAAGCCAAGGGGATAAAAGTGGTATGGCGACAAACCTTGCAAATCTTGGGAAGATTGAGGAAGTTAAAGGTAATTGGGACAATGCTTTGGAATATTTTTTTCAGTCTATTTTAATTGAATTAGAACTTGGAAATCGACTTGGAGTTGCAGGTTCGTTGACTTCAAAAGGTCAGTTTTTACTGAAAAATGGACGTACAAAGCAATCAATTGATTTTTTCTTAAATAGCCTAGAAATATCCTGGGAAATCCAATCTCCCAAATCCATTGGAGAGAATTATAAGTATATTGCCGAGGCATACGCTACAATGAATGATTTTGAAAAAGCTTATAAATTCAGTCGGCTTTACATTAATTTAAATGACTCCATTAATAAATTAAATGTTAGAAATGCTATTGAAGGGAATTTTGCTAGTACTGAAATTTTGACTGGAGAAGAAAAAACAGCCGAAAATATTTCCAAAATTAAGGATATTGTGGTTGAAGGGAGTAAGTACGAAGCATCATTGCCAAAAGCCTTGATTTTTTCAAGCCTGATAATCGTTGTAATGGTATTGGTGAGATTGAAGTATCGGGGATAGTTTTTAGTTTTTATCCCAACAAGAAATACAAAGAGTAATTTCATTATCACCAAGCCGTTTTAGTCTTTTTGGGTCAAATTCGAGATTGCATTGTTGCTCGTATTCATAAAAATGCCAAAAGGAAATATCTTCTCTTTTTATAGAAAAAGCCTCAAGTTCGTCGTACTTTGGCTCCAAAATATCAAGGAAATTATTAATAAAATCGTAATATGGATCATTTTCTAATTCAACAACTTCATAGGTCCAAGTTGATGGAATATCTTCATTAAAATCCGTATCATCTTTTTCAATAGGAATTAATCCAAATAATTCGGTTAATTTATTGAATGTTAATATACTTGGCTCAAAATCTATTTTTAATCTATTGAAATATGTCATCTAATTTCAATTTAATATGGTAATTAAATAATTAATTGGCTTTATCAAAATATTAGAACATCCTTTCCCTTTTCAATAAGTAAGGCAGCAAAACTTGCTGAAATCCTTTATTGATATCTGCTTCTACAAAATCAATTTTATATTGTCCGCATTTTAGTTTCAATTCGTTTTTGAAATCATTAATTGCAGAAACATATTTTTCCTTGATTTCGTTGGGGTGTATTTTAATTTCTTCGCCACTTTCGATATCAATGAATTTATAGGGACTATTATCGAAATTGAAATCCATTTCTTTGTTTTTATCAACAACATGAAATAGAATTACTTCGTGTTTATTATGTTTTAAATGCTGCAGTGAGGAGAAAAGGGCATCATTTTTAGATGTATTTTCGAACATGTCACTAAAAATAACCACCAGTGAGCGTTTATGAATACTTTCTGCAATTTGATGAATGGAGTCGGCCGCAAAAGTTTTTTTAAAATTCTCCGTATTTTGAACAGTTAGTAATTTTTCTAGTTCATAAAACAACAATTTGAAATTTGTTGAAGTGGACTTTGATTGGGAATGCAAGTCAATTGAGTCGGAAAAAATGCTTAAACCAACTGCATCTCTTTGTCTTTTTAATAATTGAATAATAGCTGCAGCGCAGTATACCGAAAAGGTAATTTTATTAGGATTTTCGATGCTGATTTTCTCTTTTACAGGAAAATTCATCGACGAGGAATTGTCGATAATGATTTGGCATCTTAAATTTGTTTCTTCTTCGAAACGTTTTACAAAAAGTTTATCTGTTCTGCCGAAAAGTTTCCAATCGATATGTTTTGTTGATTCTCCGGTATTATAAAGACGATGTTCTGCAAACTCGACAGAAAAACCATGGAAAGGACTTTTGTGCAATCCTGTAATAAAACCTTCAACAACTTGCTTGGCGATAAGCTCAAGATTAATGAATTGCTGAATTTTGGATTGATTAATTGGGTCTGTCAATTTGTTTGGATTGGTTGATGAATATTTTGAGCCAAAAATAATTTATTTTCTAATAAAACTGGATGGGCTTCACTTTGATTGCACTCAGTATTCCGGTTAGTGCAAACAGCCCTATTTTCTTTAATAAAATTCACCACGACCAGGACTTCGACAAGCTCAGCCACCTAGGTCGTGGTAAAATAAAATTTATAATCAATTTGAAATCAAAAATTATTTGATAAAAACAGAGAGATAGCTATTATAATAAAGCATCTAATTTCGCGGCCAAAGCACTTTTCTGACATGCGCCAACTTGTTTGTCAGCAATTTCTCCATTTTTGAAAAATAGAATTGTTGGGATATTTCTAATACCAAAACGAGCAGAAATGCCTGGATTGCTGTCAACATCTACTTTTCCAACAAGAACTTTTCCTTCGTAATCAGTTGCAAGTTCAGAAACAAGTGGTCCGATCATTCTGCATGGTCCACACCATTCTGCCCAAAAGTCAACTAAAACTGGTTTGTCTGATTTTATTACTAGTTCATCAAAATTAGCATCGGTGAATTCTAAAGCCATAGTTAAATATTTTTTAGGTTTTTAATTTTTACAAATTTAAGCAAATTTTAAAAATCAAAGAAATTTTTAAAGCAAAATATTATTAACAAATTATGATTTGGAAAAAGCAGGTAAAAAAGCCCAAAAGTGAGTTTTTTTTGAGCTAAAACACCTGTATTTAAACAGGTGGAACCGCTATTGAATGAGCCATGCGTATATAATAAATTTGTATTATATGGTATAGGCAGAATTTAAAAATACAAAAAATGAAAAAATTTTATACAAAACTCCAGAAATATAGGTTTTTATTAGCTTTTGGATTCTTATTTCAATTGACCTTAATAGCAAATTCCCAGCCTTTAACTTCTGTTATTGGAACAATTAATGGTGATACCGTTGTATGTCAGGGAAATGTTTTTTCGATTGTTGGATATGGATTTTTTGGTTCAGGAAATTATACTAAATATTTATGGACAGGAGATACAGGTCCTTTATTTGACGTGAACTCTCAATTACCAGGATTTAGTACTTCGAATATTGGGACTTATAATTTAACTTTTTGGGTATGGGATGATAATGGTGATTCAGCTTCATCTAATATGAGTATTTCAGTTTTGGTATTGCCTGATGCAATAATTACTGCAAACGGACCAACTACTTTTTGCCAAGGAGGTTCTGTTTTATTGAGTTCAATTAATACTCCGGGACTTATTTATCAATGGAGAAAAGGAAATTTTGATATTCCAGGTGCAATTACTTCCAATTATACTGCAACGCAATCTGGCGTTTATCGTTTGAGGGTAACCTCAGTAAATGGTTGTTCGAAATTATCAAACCCTATTACAGTGGTTGTAAATCCAGCACCTGCCGCAACTTCAAGTAATGATAGTCCTGTTTGTAACGGTGATGATGTTCATTTTACATCGAGTGGAGGAACTGGTTATCAGTGGAGTGGACCAGGAGGTTTTTTTAATAATCAGCAAAATCCAACTATTTCAGGAATAGCATTAATCGGCAATGGGACTTATACTGTTACTGTTACTGATGGGAATGGCTGCGCAGCAATTTCTACAACCAATGTGGTTGTTTATCCTTTACCAACAGTAATTGCAGGAAGCAATGCTCCAATTTGCGCTGGAAGTACTCTGAATTTAACTTCAAGTGGTGGTTTAACTTATTCTTGGACAGGGCCAAATGGTTTTGTTTCTACATTGCAAAATCCTTCAATAAATAATGTAACAACCGATGCTAATGGAATTTATACCGTTACAGCCACAAATATTAATGGCTGTTCAAATTCTGCAATGTTTAATGTAAACATCAATGGTTCGCCAACAATAAATGTGAATAGTCCAACAATTTGTTTTGGAACTTCGGCCACATTAACAGCAACTGGAGCCACATCTTATGTGTGGAGTAATGGTTCTACTTTAAATCCATTAACAGTTACTCCATTGGCAGATGCCTCTTATACAGTAACTGGAACAACAGCTGGATGCTCGTCATCTGCAATTTCAAATGTAACAGTTAGTCCAAGACCAGTTGTAAATGTAAATAATGAAATTATTTGCAGTGGATCTTCAGCTAGTTTAACTGCCAGTGGTGCGAGTTCGTATTTATGGAGCAATGGTTCCACTGAAAATCCATTGGTTGTTTCGCCATTAAACACTACTACTTATTCGGTAACAGGAACTGCTTTGGGTTGCCCTGGGACAACTTCGGCAATTGTAACTGTAAATCCAAGTCCAGTGTTAACAGTAAATAATCCAACAATATGCTCGGGTTCACAAACAGTTATTACTGCAAATGGTGCAAATTCCTATTTATGGAGTAATGGAGCAACAACCAATTCAATTAATGTGTCACCTTTGGCAAGTGCATACTATACAGTTACTGGTACTTCTACAGGTTGTTCTTCAACTGCAATTTCATCGGTTACTGTTAATGCAGTTCCTGTTATTACCGTAAATAGTGCAACAATATGCAATGGAACATCAGCTACAATTATAGCCAATGGTGCAAATTCCTATTTATGGAATAATGGAGCAACAACCAATGCAATAACTGTTTCTCCTACTGCAACAACTTCTTATACAGTATCTGGAACTTCGGTTGGCTGCTCTTCTTCAGCAATGTCGACTATAACTGTTAATCCAATTCCAATAGTAACTGTAAATAGTACAGGTATTTGCACCGGTTCAACGGCAGTATTAACAGCAAATGGAGCCAATTCTTATTTATGGAGTAACGGTTCTACAATGAGTTCGATAACAGTTTCTCCTGTTGCCACAACAAATTATTCGGTAACAGGAACTTCAAACGGTTGTTCCTCTTCAGCTATTTCTGTGGTTACAGTTAGTCCAATTCCAACGATAACGGTAAATAGTCCAACTATTTGTAATGGTACAAATGCGATTTTGACTGCAAATGGTGCGATTTCATATACATGGAGCAATGGAGTAAATGGAAATCCAATTTCTGTTTCACCAGCTATAAGCACTTCTTACACGGTAGTTGGTTCTTCTTTTGGATGCACAGCTTCAGCGGTTTCGAATGTAACTGTAAATCCATCACCATCCATTACAGTAAATAATGCAGCAATTTGCAGCGGTAATTCGGCCACATTAACCGCTAATGGCGGATTAACATATTTATGGAATAGTGGAGCAACAACCAATTCCATCGTCGTTTCGCCAGCAGCAACTGTAAATTATACGGTTACTGGAACTTCCAATGGATGTTCTGGAAGCGCAATTTCAACGGTTACTGTAAATTCAGTTCCAGCTGTTACCGTAAATAGTCCTAGTATTTGTTCAGGGTCTTCGGTAATATTGCAAGCAACAGGTGCCAACTCCTATTTATGGAGTGATGGAACAACCAACAATTCGATTACAGTTTCTCCAGCAATTACAACAAACTATACTGTAACTGGAAATCCAGCTGGTTGCTCAGGCTCTGCGGTATCAACAGTAACTGTAAACCCGATTCCTATATTAACGGTAAATAGTCCATCAATATGCAGCGGGGCAACAGCAATCTTAACTGCTAGCGGAGCCAACAATTATTTATGGGATAATGGTTCAACAAGCAATTCTATTACTGTTTCACCAATAGTTACAACAAATTATTCGGTTACTGGTACATCAAATGGATGTTCTTCATTAGTTGTATCAACTGTTACTGTGAATCCTTCATTGAATTTAAGTGTTACAAATTACGTAATTTGCAACGGGTCATCTGCAACTTTAATTGCAACTGGAGCAAATTCTTATTTATGGGATGATGGCTCAACAAATGACACAATTATAGTTTCTCCAACATCTTCAGCTTCGTATACGGTCACAGGAACAAGCTTTGGATGTTCATCTTCTGCAATAAGCAATGTAAGTGTTTTTAACCTTCCAACGGATCCCATATCAGCAAGTGTTGATAGAGATAATTTTTGCTCTAACGATAATGGAAATATAGTTTTATCTGTAAATGGAGGTTCTGGAAATGTATTAAACTGGTATACTGGTTCATGCGGTACTACTTTGATTGGTAGTGGAAATAATTTTGTATTACCATCTCCAACAACAACCACAACTTATTATGCTTCGTGGCAGGCACCAGCATGTGGAAATTCTAATTGCGTTAGCATTACTGTGAATGTGATTTCTGGAGTTTTCCCTCCAACAGCAGTTTTGGTTGATAGAAATGATTTTTGTGCTGATGATAATGGAGATATTACTTTAACTGCAAACGGTGGATCAGGAACTGTTATGAGTTGGTATTCATTATCATGTGGTGCTGGATTTATCGGAAATGGCGTTAGTTTAACCATTCCTTCACCAAATATTACTACCACTTATTATGCAAGATGGGAAACTACCAATTGTGGAAATTCAGTTTGTGATAGCATCACCGTTAATATAAATCCTATTATTGTTGCTAATGCTGGTAATGATACCACTATTTTTATTGGTGGTACTGCATCCCTTACTGCAGCTGGTGGGACGATATATTTATGGGGCAATGGCGAGACCACCGCAAATATTAATGTGTCTCCGATAGTGAACACAACCTATTATGTTAGTGTTTCCAGTGTTTTCGGTTGCACCTCAATAGATTCAGTTACTGTATTTGTTATCGCAAATCCAACGGTTGATGCAGGAATGGATGATACCATTTGTTCTGGTTCCACAGCTGTTTTAACAGCGAATGGAAATGGTAATTTGTTATGGGACACAGGTGAAACAAGCCAATCAATTATCGTAAGTCCTTTAATTACTACCACTTATTTTGTAACTTCTTCAATTGGCATTTTTTCTTCAATCGATAGCGTAACGGTATTTGTAAATCCAAGTCCAACGGCTTTTATTGGAAATGATACCAATTTATGTTCGGGTCATTCATTATTGTTGAATGCACAAGGAAACGGAAATTATTTGTGGAGTAATGGAGAAACCAGTTCAAGTATATTGGTTAGTCCGTTGAACGATACTATTTTTACATTGCTAGTTACACAAGGAGCTTGTAGTGCAATCGCAGATATTTTCGTTTGGGTTTTACCAAGTCCAGTAATTACTATTAGTAATGATACCACAATTTGCAATGGAAATTCGACCGCATTAACTGTCACAGGATTGGGAAGTTATTATTGGAGTAATGGAATGTCGGATAACAGCATTTTGGTGAATCCAACCGATACAACAACTTATTATGTTACTGTTTCAAATAGTTTTGGTTGTCAAGCATTTGATTCAACTACAGTAAGTGTTTTACCATTTACCCTTCCGGTAATAAATTCAAATGGGCCAACCGGATTCTGCGATAGTAGCCAGGTAAGTGCAATTTTATCATTAACTGATATTTATATGAATTATACTTGGTCGAATGGAGATACTTCTAATGTTTTAGTTGTAAATAATGTTGGTTCTTATAATGTTTCTGTGAGCAGCGCCAATGGTTGCGCAGGAATTGCCGACACCATTACAATTTTGGTTTATCCTGAAATTCCTGACCCAATTATTATGAGTGATTCTCCAACTGAATTTTGTCAGGGAGATTCAGCAGTATTGTATTTGAATAATGATTATTATATTTATTTTTGGAATTCTGGTTCTTATACACCTTCCATTCAAGTTAACGAAACAGGTGGATATGCGGTAACTGTATCTAGTTTTTATGGTTGTATTAAGATTTCAGCGCCAGTTGATGTGGTTGTAAATCCAATTCCAAGTGCTGATTTCAGTTATAGCGATAGCTATTTAACGCTTCAACTTTATGATTTCTCTACCAATGCTGACGATTATTTATGGGATTTTGGTGATGGACAAACCAGCACGCTTCA
This sequence comes from Bacteroidota bacterium, assembly GCA_013377115.1. Lineage (GTDB taxonomy): Bacteria > Bacteroidota > Bacteroidia > Bacteroidales > CG2-30-32-10 > Cfx2-01. Next base: position 9,543 of record JACAAW010000138.1, read on the forward strand.
AAGTCCTAGTCATACTTATGCTGCGCAAGGTACTTATACTTTTTCATTAATAGTGTCGAATGATTGTGGCAGTGATACCACTTTTGCAACCATTACATTGCCAACAAGCAATGGTATTGATAATCAGGATGAAATAAGTAATTTCAATCTTTATCCAAATCCTGCAACCAATGAAATTACGATTTCTTACGAATCGAATAATCTTTCGGATGTTGAAATCAATATTTTAAATCCAATTGGGAAAATAATTATTACTGATATTTCGGGAAAACAAACCATGAAATTTAAGAAAACGATGAATATTGAAACTTTGGCAGATGGAGTCTATTTTATGGAAATAAAAGAGCATGATTTAAAAACCATGAAAAAGTTTGTGAAGAATTGATTTTTAATAGAAAAACAATTTAGCGGAATTGCAAATCCCGCTGTTTTTAATTAATGAATTTAAGCATAATTAGAAACGTTTGAAATACAATGAAATAATAATACATTAAGCGGCATTACAAATGCCGCTTAGCTATTGGGTATTTATTTTTGAAATGCCACAAAAAAAGCCTGTTTAAAAAATTAAACAGGCTTTCTTATTTTGTTTTCGATTATTCAACATCTATAAACTCGATCCAGCCAAATTCGTCTGGTTCTTTTCCGTATTGAATGTTTACCAAACGAT
>JACAAW010000139.1 GCA_013377115.1 Bacteroidota bacterium
GAGCTTAATATGCTCGACGCAGAATTGTTAACTTTAACAAAGTTTAACACGGTATGGAGTGGTAACCCTGTGATGGTTGCGGCAGTGGGAAGTTTACAAGCTAAAGTAAACAGTATTAATACGCAAGACCAGGCGCAAAAGGCCAGCACCAAAGGGATTACCATGACCAAAGAACAGGCAAAAACTGCCATGATTGATTTGGCTTACTCACACATTGTTGCAGGAAAAGCTTATGCTACCGCAACAAATAACACTCTTTTGAAAGAAACCTTACACTACTCTCACTCTGATTTAAAGAAATTAAAAGATACCGATTGTGATGATGTTTGCCAAATAGTTAAGGATGCCGTTTCTCCTTTTATTGCAAGTATGGCTAATTATGGTGCTACTGCTGCTACCTTAACTGCTTTGCAAAATGGTATTAATGCCTTTTCTGCCATGATTGGCAAGCCTAGAAGCCAGAAAGCCGCCACAGTTGTTGCAACCAAAACTATTGACCAATATATTAGGGAAACCAGAACTATTAATAAAGAAAGTTTAGACCTTATTATTGAGCAGTATAAAACGATTAACCCTGCTTTTTACAAAGAATATAAATCGGCAAGAATGATTGTTGATATTGGCAGCCATTTTACTACTGTTTTGATGGGTTTGATTTTGGATGAAAATGGCCCTATTGAAAACGCTGTTGTTAAAGTGAGAGATACTACCAAATTTAAGAAAACTGATGCCAAGGGTAGTTTTAAGTTTTTAGGTTTGGCTGAAGGTGGTTATGTTGTTGAGGTTACCGCTCCAAATAATAAAGCTGTTTCTGTTAAAGTTAAGGTTACTGAAAAGGATGTTAGTAAGGTTGAAATTAAATTGGAAAGGATTTTGAGTGATGATGCTATTGGGTAGTGGTGATTTCTGAGTTTAGTTTTAAAGAGCCTCGTTTTGCGAGGCTTTTTTGTTGATTGATAAATTTAACAATTAAAAATGGCGGCATTGCAAATGCTTCAGAGCTAGGGATTTTAATCAAATTTCAATTTGAAATCATCCCAATCAGGACGATATTCCATTTGCCTAATTTCAATTTTGTTTTCAATATTTTGAAAACAAAGTCTAATATCAATTAAATTATTTTTGTCTTTTGCAATTTCAGAATAATAGGAATTCACTTTATTGAAAAATTTAACATACTCATTATATAGCACCATAGTTTCGTGAAATATATCCACCCAATTTTCAAATTTTAGTATTTTTAATTCAGAACCTTTAACTCCCTTTATATAATTATTAAGACAAATAATTCTATTGACAAATGAATAATTTGAGTGAGCAATTGAATTTCTAATTTGAGTTTTATATGAATTTTTAAAAGAATTATAGAGAATAGGAAGCTTGTCCTTAAACATTTTTCTAATTTTATTTCTAATTATTTCCTGACGAGTACCCGTAAATTCCTTATCTCTATCACTTACTGCAATTCTAAAATGAGAATCATATTCAATTCCATTTGCTAATCTAGCAAGTTGATAGAATTTTCTGATAAAAGAATCTGCTTCCCAAATTTTTAAATATATAAGCATTTCTAATTGAATTGACAGTTCTTCTCGAAATACTAAGGAATTTAATTCATCTTTTTCAATATTTGTTTCTTGAATCTTACTTAAATATTCCACTTGTGTTATTTTACACATATAATTATCCCTATATGCCTCAATAAATTTAAAATGAGTACATTCAGAAAATACATCTTTTGTTGGACCAATTGAATAGGGCAAAGAGTTTTCATTACTAATGACATCATTTTCTAAATTGGAATTATAAGATCCATTTTCGTAAACTAAAAGTAAATCACCAGCATGGATTTGATTATTAATTACCAATTGAAAAAGGTTGTCAAATGCTGGATTCAGAAGTTTTTCTATCTCTAATATTTTCTCTTCGAATAACATTAATCACAGTATAGTTAGCATAATTTTTATTGTTTTGATTCAGAAATAACAACTTATTCCTTTACAATCTTTTTAAACTCAAAAGTCTTCCCATTCTCCAATTTTATTATATAAATACCCGCTGAGAATTTGGAAGTATTTATTTTAGTTTTTCCCACAAGAGACCCTTTATACATAATCTGTCCAATAGAATTTAATATTTCAAAGTTGGTTTTTTCGATGTTACCTTTTAAATCAATAATAAGTTCATTAGATACTGGATTTGGGAATATTGATAAATTATCGGAATTAAAAGATTCAATACCAACTGTTTTTATTTCAACACAAGCGGAAGTATCAAAACAAGCACCTTGAGTTATTATAACCCCATAATTACCATTTGAAATTGCAGTAAAACTTTGGTTTATTGCGCCTGGAATAGGTAAATTTCCGTTGTTACAGTTAATCCACTGGTAAGCATCAGCTGTAGAATCTGCCGAAATTGTAGTGCCAGACAATGTAACTCCAACAGCAACAGAGTTAACAATAATTGGTAAGGAAGAATTTGCTCCATTTCCTGAACATGGGTTATACCCATAAACAGAAATATTACCAGAAATTGCATTTGTATCGAAAAAAACCGTAATACTATTGGTTGAACTTGATCCAATTGCACCATTCGGCAATGACCAAAAATAATTTGTTGCATTATCTATTGGAGGTACAGTATACGTTACAACTTGACCCTGGCAAATGATATTACTACCGGAAATACTGCTGGCACTTCCAATTAAATTACAGTCAGAGAATTTGGCAATAATAATATCTGTTACACCGCCCCCATATGTACTCTGATAAACGACAGGGGTAGCAATTCCTGTATTTGAATTTGAATGACCAGCTATGAAAATGTCATTATATTTGTTAGTCGTTACTGAAAATGATTGGTCAGAGTTATAGCTGCCATAATAAGTACTCCAAATTAGACCTCCATTATTATCAAATTTAGCCAACAACGCATCATTTCCTCCATTATTCACGACTTGGAAAGCTCCAACTGTTGCCATTGAATCTGAAGCAGAAAATCCAGTAAGTATAATATCATTATTAATATCGACTGTTATACCACGTGATTCATCAAGTCCACTTTTACCGAAATATGTTGACCAGATCAAATTACCATTGTTATTATTGAACTTTGTCAAAAAGATATCATCCCATCCACCACCAAAAGAAGTTTGGAAAGCACCAATTGTTGCAATACCTGATGTAGATTGCGTTTGTCCTGTCACAAATATATTTCCAATTGCATCACAGGTAATACTGCTAGGCCAATCCTGATTATTTCCAACTAATGAAGATGACCAAATAAATTGACAATTTGTGTCGAATCTTGCAATAATTACATCCATTTGATCTAATGATCTGCCAGTAAAAGAAATATTAGAATTATTATCAACTAACATATCTAAGATTGAAGAACTATTATTATAGTAAGACCCCCACAACCTAACACCAAAAGAATTAAATTTTACAAAAAAGCCGTTTGTAGGAGCTGTTCTTGATATGTTAAATGCTCCAGGTGTAGAAATTGCATTACTAGATGCTGTTAGTCCAACAATAAAAATATTGCCATTTGAATCATTACAAACTGCTGTGCCGTCTTCATTCTGGTTACCACCATAATATGTAGACCAAATTCGAGACCCTGTTGTATCAAATTTTGCTAAAAAACTGTCATATGGTCCAGAGAGACTTTGCTGATGAGAACCTATAGTTGCAATCGAATTTACTGATGTTGTTGTCCCAACAACGTATAGAGAATTATTGTAAATTGAAATGTCATTTAACCAATCCCAATCAGAACCACCGAAATATGTTGCCCACTTTGGTATACCACTGCCATCAAATTTAAAAATGACACCATCGGTACTACCACTAAATGTTATCTGGTATGCACCTGAAGTTGCTATGGAATTAGTTGATTGGGTAATACCACCAATGTAGATGTTACTTAAAGTATCAGATTTTATTGAATGAGCTTCATCAATGCTGCTGCCACCAAAATAAGTACACCATGTTAAATTCGGCGTAGGGTCAATAATTAGAGTCAGATTTTCTGGGTAAACAGGAATATTAAATCCGAAAATATTTTTATCAAATTTCTTATAAGAAACATTTATAATTTGATTTGTTTCTTTTGTCCAAGAAGCAGGAATGCTCTCAGAAAATGAACCTTGAGTGACTTCAATATTTATTTTGTTTTCCAAAAGCTCTGTTTGGTTAGCTCCAATATAATGTAATTTAATCAGCTTTGCATCAGCACCTGGATGAACCACAAAAGTATATTCTATTGGCTTATCATTTGTAGGATAAGCCTCGAAAACCATATCAATACCATTATAAATATTTTTATAGGTTACTTTTTTGTAATTACGAACAAATGTTGCTCCGCTTTCTGGAGTTACCGCATTATAAAAGTTCAAATAATCTGCAGATGGCTCTTCTGCAATAATTTGAGGGTTGGCATTTGCGCCGAGCAATTCAACATCTACCCGGTGAAAGGAATAAGTGATATCTTTATCTGGAACATAATTTGGGCGCATTTTTTCTTGAGAAGCATCTTTCTCTTTCTCTTTCTCTTTTACTTCTGTTTTATAAGTATCGTAGCTAAAGCTATTACTTTTTAGTTGGACATTCATTCCATTACCTAAACATAATAGGTACTTCACATCATGATTGGCTTTATAATTCTGGTCGTGGATTTGGCCTTTATTTTCATTAAAACCATATTGTGGTTTCTGAGAATTGTATTTTGAACGGTCTCTATTATTTTGAGCATTGACGCTACAAAATAAAAAAATGCTTGCTAATAAAAGTAAAGTTTTCTTCATATAATAATAATTTTAAGCCCTTTTTAAAGTTTAATGTAAACGCAATTAATAAAATAAATTAAAACTGCTACGCCTAACTTTTGTATTTTAATTTTAGAAACAAAAACGAACAGAAAACCTACTAATTATTCGTAATATTAATACTTTCGGTGCAAATAATTTCAGATTCAAGATATTTTGAATCTTCAAAGAGAATAATTCTAAGTTTTTTAAAATAATCCTCAAGAATTGTTATTGCCCCTCTTTCAATTTTCAATTCGACTAAATAATCATTTTCTTTTGTTGATTTTGACTTATCTATACAAATTAGAGAAATTTCAATTTCAGAAACCCCATTTATATTAATGCCAATGACTTTGTATTTTTCTTTTTCTAAATTGTAATCCTCTAAAATGTCTTGCAAATTATTATCATTTCCAATAAAGTCAGAAATATCTGCTGAAACTCTTCCTTTTAAATCAGTATATTTTGTGTTTGCGTTCATATTTCATTTTTTTTATTTAAATGACTTCAATAACTTATCGATAAAACTAAATTATCATTAGTATTTTAATTTGTTGAAATATTAAATAGGTTTACAATTACATGTAGATATAGTACGTGTAGTACCATATGTAGCATCAGAAGTATTAGCATGTACATAATCATCTGCTTCACTTTGAGTACCACATAATCTAAATGTATTAATATTAGGATTGCCCATAGTTGTAGCCGTGTATTGAAATGTATATATTGTACTTATACAATTATAACAAGTTTCATCCTTTTTACAACCTGTCATTGTATTACTTGCTATTAGTGTAATAACTAGTAATGTTCCAAATAATTTTTTCATAATTAATAATTATTGTTTTCCTACTTTTATGGCTTTTCGGAAAAGCCCCGTTTTTGTGATGGTATCTGGACTCCATTTTGAATTATCTTAAACAAAAAAACAGCGTGGCCTAATTGCCCACACTGTACTTGAGGCCCGACCAAGAGCCCGATAAACAGATGTAATGCAACGACCACGCTTTCGCATGGCGTTATTGCTTACTATCCTGTTTATCTTAAGTAATTTGGTCGATTCCAAGTACAGAATTTAGCTAAACGCTATATTTTAAGTTTGTTTTATTTACATTTTTTTAGAATTAGTTATACATTTAATAATGGTTGATAAAAATCATTATTTTTTCATTGCACAAAACTAAAGTAAATTTTTGTATTACCAAATTTAATATTGAGGAAATGTGAGTTGGTCGAAAGGGAATGGGAAAAGCATAGTACAAATAAAAGTGCGAAGTTCGGAAACTTCGCACCGCTGTATTGCTTCACTGGTGGGCGGATTGCAATGACGGAAATTTGCGTTAAGGATTGAAGTGGAAATCCTTTTGTGAGGAACGAGCAAAAGATTGTAGCGGAGCCCGACCCGTTAGGGGAACGCCATAATCAGTTGTGGATTCTTCGCTGCGCTCTGAATGACAAATGGGTAAAAAAAAAGACCCAGATTTCTCTGAGTCTTTTTACCAACCAATAAATAAGGTTTAATTAACCAAACCTAAATCTAACATTGCATTTGCTACTTTCAAGAAACCAGCGATGTTTGCACCATTTACATAGTTTACATAACCATCTTTTCCTGTTCCGTGTTTAACACAGGCAGCGTGAATGCTTTTCATAATATCATGAAGTTTTTTATCAACTTCTTCGGCTGTCCAGCTAAGTTTCATAGAGTTTTGGCTCATTTCTAAACCAGAAGTTGCTACACCACCTGCATTTGAAGCTTTTCCAGGAGCAAATAAAATTTTGTGCTCTGTGAAAACTTCGATAGCTTCAGGAGTTGAAGGCATATTTGCACCTTCGCATACGCAGATACAACCGTTTGCAACTAATTTTTTAGCATCGTCGCCATTCAATTCATTTTGAGTAGCACAAGGTAAAGCTACATCACATTTAACTTCCCAAGGGCGTTTTCCTTCGTGGAATTCAGCACCAAATTCAGTTGCATATGGTTTAACGATATCTTGGTTAGAAGCTCTAAGTTCTAACATATAATCAATTTTCTTTCCAGAAATACCATCTTTATCATAAATGTATCCATCAGGACCAGAAATTGTAACAACTTTTCCACCTAATTCAACAACTTTTAAAGCAGCACCCCAAGCAACATTACCGAAACCAGAAATAGCAACAGTTTTTCCTGCGAAATTCTCACCTTTAGTTGCTAACATTTCTTGTGCAAAATAAACACAACCGTAACCTGTAGCTTCTGGTCTAATTAAACTACCACCCCAGTTCAAACCTTTTCCAGTTAAGATACCAGAATGTTCGCGAGTTAGTTTTTTATACATACCATATAAATAACCAATTTCTCTTCCACCAACACCTATATCACCAGCAGGAACGTCAGTTTCTGGTCCGATATGTCTTGCTAATTCTAGCATGAAACTTTGGCAAAAACGCATAACTTCAGCATTTGATTTTCCTTTAGGATCGAAATCAGAACCGCCTTTTGCACCACCCATAGGAAGTGTAGTCAAACTGTTTTTGAAAATTTGTTCGAAACCTAAGAATTTCAAAATACTAAGGTTTACACTTGGATGGAATCTTAAACCACCTTTGTATGGTCCAATAGCATTGTTAAATTGAACTCTGAATGCTCTGTTTACATGAGTAACGCCTTTATCATCAACCCAGTTAATTTTGAAAATCATAACTCTATCTGGTTCGATAAGTCTTTCAATGATTTTTGCTTCTTCGAATTGTGGATTTGCTTCTACAACATCAACAATAGAATCAAGAACTTCTCTAACTGCTTGTAAATACTCAACTTCGCCTGGATTTTTTTTAGCGAGGTCGTTCATAATTTTTTCAACGTTCATTTTGCTAAATTTTAAGTGTTATAAATAATATCATTTTTTAAGATGGACAAAATTAAATTCCTTTTAATTTCCATCATAGAAATTGCAACACTAATATTTCGCAATTTTGATTGATATTTGTCAATCGGATTTTGATATTTTGTCAAGAAAAAACTATATTTGTTTCTGTTTAATTCAAAATAATTCTATTTTTGCCTGAAATTATTCATTGGGAAAGTGTGATGGAACAAGAAAAAATAAAAAGCCTTCAAGATAATTTGAGCGATAGAAATAAAGAATTACATTGTCTATATGCCATTGATGAAGTCTTAAATGATTTTGATTCTGATTCTTTAATCGTATTTAACAAAATAATTGATTTAATTCCTGTAGGATTTCGGCATTCTGAAATTTGTAAAGCCAAATTACAAATTAATGAAGAAGCGTTCATTTCTGAAAATTATAAAGTCACAGAATTAACGATTTCTTCAAAAATCATAATTGAAAATAGAGAAATTGGTGAACTTTCCGTTGTTTATGTTAAACCAATAAAAACCATCAATAGAATTTTTTCTGAGGAAGAGGTTACTCTTTTAAATACAATTGCCTTTAAAATCAGTAATTATATCAACCATCGCAATCTTCGCATTACAATAAATGAATTAAAGGGAAAAAAATCAGCAAAAAAAAATATTGAGGTTGAAACTGTCAATTCGAATTTAATTTTGTGGTTAAAGAGTTTAAACCTTACTGAAAAGGAAATTGAACAATTTACTAAAATTCAAATAAAATTCAAAAAAGGAGAAACCATGTGTAAACAAGGTTCCATTACTTCTTTTATCATGCTTATTGGCGAAGGTCTTTCTAAAAATTATTTGGAAGGAAATCAGGAAAGAGGATATAATTTTAGTATTGTAAAACCATTTGATTTTATTGGTCTTTCCTCTTTGTATAGTTCTACGACTTACTATTTTTCTGGTGCAGCTTTAACTCCTTGTTCAGTTTACATTATAGAAAATTCAGTATTTAAGAAAGCAATTGCAAATAATGCCGAATTTGCTCAGGAGATATTAAAATGGTATTGCTACACCAATGAACGCCATTTGAAGCGACTTTCATGCATTGCAAATAAGCAAGCTTTAGGAAGAATTGCTGAAATTTTGCTTTATTTAAAAGACAATATTTTTGAAAGTAATACCATTAATAGTTATATCACCCGTAAGGATATTGCAGAATTAGCAGCGATGTCAACGGAAAGTGCTGTGAGAATTCTTTCTGATTTGAAGAAAGATAAAATTATCAGCACAAATTCCAATAACGATATTGAAATTATTGAAGAAAAATTGCTTCGTGCAATTAGTTTCGCAGGTTAACTTGGTTTCATTACAATTCCTTTATGGCTCTTGCCATCAATTTGGACAATTACTGGTTTCTCGAAATGGACATGACGGATATAATCATCTTCATAAGCAATTGGCATTTTTGATAAGAAATCTAAATCATAATAACCTTCATTAATAAACGGATTTATTGTAAAATATCCGACACTAAAAGAGGTTAGATTCTGAAAAAAATGTGTACCTTGACTAGGATCTATTCGATAATTTTCTAAACCTGCTTCAATAATCAATCTTGATGCTGAAATTTGTGACCATTTCACAGGAATTCCTAACCATGGGTCGCTTGAACCCCATCTTCCTGGTCCGATAAGAATGTAGTTTTTCCCTTGTTTGATAAATTCGTTATTGATTATTTCAATTAATCCTGCAATTTTTTTAGTTTCTGAAGCTTTAAAGGATTCTGGTTTCACATAAACGATATCACACATATTTTCAATCACACCATTACCTAATGCAGATTCCGAATAAATGAGCATTTCATCTTTATTCAATTCGCCAATAGTAACATTCATTTTATCCGATGCTTCAACAATTGGTCTGATTTGAAGGAAGCTAAATACACTTGGCTCGTTTGGTGGTGTGTCTAAGTTAACAGCAAATTCAATTTCAACGTGATTGTTCATTTCCTTCTGACCGATATCTAATAGTGTGTTCAAAATGTCGCAAAGGGGAAATACGTTGTATTTTAAGATATTTGCAAATGTGATTAGTTTTTTTCCTTGGTAATTGATGCCATCGCGCATTACCTGATCCTGAAAATCATAGGTAGAAGCAATATGGTTTAATGATCCATCCTCTTCAGCATCGTCAATTTTCAATTTTAGTAAATTTACATCTTCCTTGACTGATGCTATATATTTCGAAGAATCTAAATCCAATGCATAAAATTCTCGTTGTGTATTTCTTAAAGTTGTTTGTAAATTAGAAAGTTGCAATACTTTTTTTGGATATTTCGGACAAAATCTCAATGATACACCACCATCAACAATTGTTTTACCCAAACCAAGTGCAAT
>JACAAW010000014.1 GCA_013377115.1 Bacteroidota bacterium
GGTGAAACCTATTTGGTTAGTGACGATTCATTGATGCGAAGCAATTCCAGATTCGAAGGTAATGCAGTTCTAAAATTAAAAGTCACCTCAAAATCTGTAATAGAAGCCTTTAAAGGAAATACGGGTGTTCAAATAATTGATGATTATAGAAATATTTCCTGCTTGAGTTCTTATAGCAAAGTAAATGTAAAAGGTCTGAACTGGGTAATTCTCGCCGAAATTGATGAAATGGAAGCAATGACGCCAATTTATTCAATTAGAAACAGCATTTTATTAATCAGCGTTATCATTGCCAGTTGCGTATTTTTATTTGCTTTTATTATTTCAAAAAGAATTACGGTCCCCATAAAAAGATTACAAAAAGCAAGCGAACAAATTGGTGAAGGAAATTATGAAGTCAATGTTAAGGTTACTTCTCAAGACGAAATTGGTTTACTTACAGAAACATTCAACAACATGATTTCGCAGTTAAAAAAACAAACTGAGGAAATCGAGATTGAAAAAATGAAAAGGGTCCGCTCATTAATAGATGGACAAGAAATTGAACGAAAAAGATTGGCTCGCGATTTACACGATAGTTTGGGACAATCAATTTTAACGGTAAAAATAAAACTCGAAGAAGCAAAGAATGCCGAAATCACAAAAAAGCAAACCATCATTTTTGAAACTCAAGAACTTCTAAAAAATATCATCAATGATATCAGAAATATTTCCAATGATTTAATGCCACCAGTTTTAGAAGCATTTGGTATTGAACAAGGTTTAAATAAGATTTGTAAGGATACCGAAATTAATACTGGAATAAAAGTTCAGTTCCACAGCAATAATATTCCTGACAATTTGGACAAAAAAATTCAAATTTATTTATACCGAATTGCGCAAGAAGCCATTAACAATATTACCAAGCATTCAGATGCCACTGATGTTCAAATTACAATTTCCTGCCAGAAGAACACAATTTCCTTGAATATTTCAGATAATGGAAAAGGTTTTGATATCAATAAAAATGATACCAATGGAAATGGAATCATGAATATTAAAGAAAGAGTCGAATTATTAAAAGGTGAATATAAAATTACCTCAACTTCAGAAAAAGGAACTCAAATAGATATTAATATCCCAACTTTTTTATGAGAACTGTAAAAATTATTCTGGCTGACGACCACCGTATGTTTCGAGATGGAATCAAATCATTATTGTCTGATATTGATAGAATTATTATTGTTGAAGAAGTTTCAAGTGGCGAAGAACTTCTGGAAAAACTAAAAAACTGTGAACCAGACATCATTATTCTAGATATTACCATGCCCGGCTTATCTGGAATTGAAGTTTCGAAGAAAATTTCCACTATATATCCTGAAATTAAAATTCTCATATTATCCATGCACACCACTGAGGAATTCGTGATAAATGCCATAAAAGCTGGAGTTAGAGGATATTTACCTAAAGACACGTCAAAAGAAGAATTGGTGGATGCGATTAACACTTTATTTGAAGGTGGCGAATATTTCAGCAAATTGGTGTCAGCAAATTTCTTGAAAAGCTATATCAGTAATTATAAGGTTGAAAAAAATCTCATGGAAAATAACGCTTTAACCACGAGAGAAATTGAGGTTTTAAAACTTGCAGCTCTAGGTGGAACCAATAAAGAAATTGCTGACAAATTATTTATTAGCGTAAAAACTGTTGATAGCCACAAACACAATATCATGCTCAAGCTAAAGCTAAAAAACACAGCAGAAATGGTGCTTTACGCGGTAAAAAACAAAATTATTGATTTATAATTCCTTTCCAATCTAGGTAATTCTCTTAGTTAATCAGATAATTTCTTATTGATAATTCAAGTATTATCTTATTGTTCGCAATATGTGACCAATCTATATTTGTCCGAATATTAATTTAATAATCTTATGAATCTATCTTTCTTAAAACAAAGCCTGGTAATTTTACTGGTAATCATTTCAACTGCTAGTCTTAAATCCCAAAACAACTCTGAAAAAGACTCTTCTAAGTGTAAGTTAAAACTGAATCTCGGCACCGATATTATGAGCCGTTACATTTGGAGAGGTGCTGATTATGGAAACGCACCAAGTATTCAACCAACTTTGGCAGTTTCAATGGGAAATTTTGAAGTAGGCTGCTGGAGTGCAATTTCTTTAACCAATTATTATAAAGAGGTTGACTTATATGCAAAATACACATTTAAAAGTCTTTCATTAATTATCACTGATTATTATGTTCCATCTGTAAATGGTACCAGTAATGCAGCTCCTGATATTCGGTATTTTGTTTATGATGATAAAAAAACAGCCCATTCGATAGAAGCATCTTTAATGTATAAAGGAAGTGAAAAATTTCCATTATGGTTATTAGGTGGTGTTTATGTTTATGGAAATGATAAACGTTGGGGATATGATATTAAAAAAGACACCACTGAAGCAACTTATTATTCATCCTATTTAGAAGCAGGTTATACATTCAAATTTAAAGAAAATACTGCTGATTTATTTGTTGGTTTTACACCAACTTATGGAGCCTATGGCAATGAAATGGGAATTGTAAATGTTGGAATAACAGGTTACAGAAAAATAAAAATTACCAACGATTTCGAATTGCCACTAAAAGGCTCTTTGATATTCAACCCGCAAACATCAAACGTATTTTTCGCTTTGGGAATAACATTATAATACTTTATAAATCTTTTTAAAATTAACATTATGATAGACACAGGTTCAACCGGGTTTATGCTGCTAGCTACAAGCTTAGTAATGCTTATGACTCCCGGATTAGCATTTTTTTATGGAGGATTGGCCTCAAAAAGGAACATTTTAGGAATTATGATCCAAAGTTTTGTTTCTCTGGGTTGGACCACAGTTTTGTGGGTATTATTTGGCTACTCACTCTGTTTCAGCGGTGGTGAAGGTGGCATTATCGGTGACTTTCAAAAAGCTTTTTTAAATGGAATTAATTCAGATTCAATGTATTCTAATGGAAAAATTCCAGAATTCGTATTTTTTGCATACCAGATGATGTTTGCAATCATCACTCCTGCTCTTATCACAGGCGCTTTTGTAAACAGAATTAATTTTAAAGCTTATTTAATATTCCTTACTTTTTGGCAAATATTGGTTTATTATCCTTTCGTTCATATGATTTGGGGAGGTGGCTTATTAGCACAATGGGGTGTAATTGACTTTGCAGGTGGTATTGTTGTGCATGCAACTGCTGGATTTGCAGCATTGGCTTCAGTATTTTATGTAAAAGCCAGAGTGGATAAAGCTTCAACACCTAATAGTATCCCATTAGTTGCATTAGGCAGTGGTTTATTATGGTTTGGCTGGTATGGTTTTAATGCCGGAAGTGAAGTTGCAGTTGATTTTGTAACCTCTACAGCTTTTATCAATACTGATATTGCGGCTTCGTTTGCAACAGTTGCATGGCTTATTATAGAATGGAGTAAAGAGAAAAAGCCAAAATTTATTGGATTACTTACAGGAGGTATTGCCGGTTTGGCAACCATAACTCCTTGCGCTGGATATGTTCCAGTTTGGGCTTCTCCTATTATTGGAACAACAGCTGGTATTGTTTGCTATTATGCAGTGGCATTTAAAAACAAAATGAAATGGGATGATGCTTTAGATGTTTGGGGTGTTCACGGTATTGGCGGAGTATTAGGTTCTATCTTGGTTGGAGTTTTTGCATCAAAAACCATTAATAGCGCTGGAGCTGATGGACTAATTGCGGGTGGGGGAAGTGCTCTTTTAATTAAACAAGTTGTTGCAGTGGTTGCAGCATCAATTTATGCATTCATTTTTACTTATCTTTTGTTAATCATCATCAACATGATTACACCAGTAAAAGTAGATGAAAAAACAGAAATTTTAGGACTTGACGAAGGTTTACACGGAGAAAAAGCTTACGACGAAGGAGTTTTATAGCACATCTAAATTGTTCATTTTTTAGAAAAGAGGTAATCTTGGCTTTGGCTAAGATTACCTCTTTTTTTCATAAAAAAATTTGATCCTTAAATTTCCTAGGGAAATTTACTCAATTTCTATTTGCATTTTAAAAATAAATTTCAATTGATTGTCTGAACATCTCTATTTTAAACTAAAAACAGGTAAAATACCTATAGTATTTGCTATTTAATAACAATATTTTTGTGTTGCAATATTTATTTGCTTTCTTAAATTAATTTTAATTCTAGAAGTTTATTCTTTAAAAATATTTACAACATAATAATACATCTTATGCGGAATCAATTACATTTAAATCTGCTCCTTTTTATTTTTCTCATCGGAATATCCAACAGTTCAAAAGCCCAGATTATTGAAGTAAATAGTATTAAATGCTATGGAGATAGCACAGGACAACTCACTGTTTCACCAAATTTTGGTACTCCACCTTATTCTTATTTATGGAATACTGGTCAAACGAGTCAAAGCATCAATGGTTTAATCGCCAACACCTATTCAGTTACCATTACTGAAAACGGAGGTGGGGTTCAAAATTATTCCTACCTGCTTAATAATCCACCTGCTCTTGGAGCCACTTTTGCCTTAACAAACAATAATTCATGGCCGATCAATACTGGAAGCATTTTAATGAATCCTTCCGGAGGAACCGGTTGGTATAATTATTCAGTATACGATAGCACAAGTCATTTCATTGTTAATCAAGGAAATTCTCTATTTGGTGCTCTTGCTTCTGGAGCTTATTATGTGAAAATAACTGATTTATACAATTGCCAATTTATTGACACTGTCCATATTAATGAAAATGCAGGGCTTCAGGTCGGTTTTACAATTGATTACACTGCTTGCTATAATTCAACAGCTCCTTCCAGTTTTGAACCTACACTTTCAGGAGTTTACCCAATAATAGTGAATTTCGATAACACTTCTATTTTTACAATTATTGACACAGTTCTTGGACCAAAACCATATGTAATGAGCAATATTATTGATACTTTATCAACTATTTCTGGTGAATTTGAGCCTGGATTTCATATGGCAATCATTTCATCAGCTAATGGCAAAGGATTTCGATATTCCTGGAATGTTGATAGTGTCTTCGCTCCCGTTTCCATTGGTTGGCAACAAACCAATAATTTATGCTTTGGCAATAATAATGGAACGATTACTTCAATTGCGCAAGGTTGTTACAATGACTTCACCTATAAAATTACAGGACCCAACAACTTTTCAGTTACAACAAGTTCTGCCAATAACCTTTTTGCTGGAGAATATACAGTTCTTGCCACAGATTCCACAGGATGTGCATTGAGTCAATCAATTTCAATTACTCAACCAGATGAACCAATCCGTATTATTTTCGATCAATTCATTAATCCTCGATGCCTTTATAGCGGCGACGGTAGAATTATAATTCACCGTGTAGAAGGTGCAACAGAACCAATTACTTATTTTTGGTCGAATGGAAATAATTCGCCTAAAATTGAATATCTCTTCCCAGGTTCATTCAGCGTTACCGTTACTGATGTCAATAACTGTATTGGAAAAGACACTGTTTCAATCATTGCAGAAAAAAATGCCTGTATTTATAACATTGTAACACCCAACAGGGATGGCTTTAATGATTATCTGGATTTAACTGATTTTTGTTCTGGCATGCAAATGAATGCTGAGATATTTAATGAGGCTGGTGAAAAAATTGCAACATTAGATGAAACGAATCCTCGCTGGGATGCCTCGGATCCATCTAATCCTCCGACTGGAGTTTCTTCTACTTATACAGTATTTATCGAATTAACAAAAAACAACCAACTCTTCAAAAAATGGGCTGAGAGTTTTAGTGTAATCTATTCAAAATAAGGAAAATAAAAATGAAAAAAACACAAATTATTATTATTCTGGTCCTAACAATATTTGGTTCAAATTCATTCAGTCAAAAAATTTGGAACAGTTCTTTAGGGCAATATGCCTATAATCCCGCTGGTGGCGGGATGAACGATGTTGGAGAAATCACAAGCTCTTACTATAATACTTATGGGTCGGCAAATAATAACCCTTTTGGATTTATGCTAATGGGAACTGCCCCTTTTCCAAGTGAAAATTTTGCTGCTGGTTTTCGAATTACTTCCGAATCAGGCGGCGTATTAAATTCAACAATGGCCGAAGCTACCTTTATTTACCGCCGACCAATTTTAAAAAACACAAAACTCGCTTTTGGACTTTCAGCGGTTTACAACCAATTAAGTATCCTTCGCGAAAAAGTTTATGCTCAGCATCCTGATGACCCAATTCTGAATGGCGCCAGCAGTGGATTTTGGGGCGATGCAAATTTTGGGGCAAGCATCTATGAAACAAATAAATACTATTTTGGAATTGGAGTTTACAATTTGCTTGCTGGAAGAACGAATCTGCTTGTTACTGATTTTACAAATCGCTCATCTCGCTTATTCTCATTTAGCGGAATGTACACTGTTAATGTCCTAAAAGGTGATGGCAAACTTGAAGTAAAAGGACTTGCAACAAGCTATTTCTCAAAAGGGTCTTCTGATATCAATTATGATTTAAGTTCCAGAATAATATTAAAAAAATCATTTTGGATAGGAAGCGGATTTGCTCCAAATACAATGAAACTTCTTTTCGGAATCTATTTTCAGAATTTCGCAATCGGATATTCTGGTGGAATAGGAATTGGAAACACTTCCCCTCATACTTATTCGCTTCCAAAACACGAAATAATGCTCAAAATTGATTTCAATAATTCAAAGGCATCTCGTCCTCAATTAAGCAATTAAAAATGAATAAATTAAATTTCATTTTATTATTATTTATTGGATTTGTGGGCATTAATTCTGCACATTCCCAAAATGATACTTCATGCATAAACCTGAAAGAAATCAATAGTGTTAGTGATGAATATCTTCCATTTTTAGTTGATAGTACATTGTTTTTTACTTCAAATAGGAAAAATACTCAGGAAGGCCAATCCCTCGAATTCACTGAAAAGGTTTATTGGTCAGCAAAAAAACAAGGAAAATGGAGTTTAGGGAAAAAGCAAGGATATAAATGGAATAGCGATAACAATACAGCTTTAATTGGTTTGAGCCCAAGTTCATTTTTCTTCAATCGGTCGTATTGGAAAGACAATGGCGAAATATTTTCGGCAAAAAGGAAACTTGATACTGCAAATAACTGGAATGCAAATCAATTGAAAAAACTCTCAAGTATTTGCTCCGAATTTGATGAAAATAGCATTACCGCAATAAATGATGATACGCTCTACTTTATTTCAAATAGAAATGGGAATTATGACATCTTTATTGAAACCAACAACAATAACATTGATTCATTCCCAATTTTAAACTCTCCTTTTTCAGAACAGGATTTATTTATCACAAAAGATGGAAATTCACTTTTTTTCAGCTCGAATCGTCCAGGCGGAAAAGGTGGTTTCGATATCTATAAAACATCCAAAATTAATAATCATTGGGAAAATCCCGTCCTCCTCCAAAACAAAGACATCAACACAGAATTTGATGATAGAGATTTTCGATTTTACAATGATTCTACAATGTTCATTTCTTCAAACAGAAAAAGTAGCTTGGGTGGCTTCGACATTTTTTTAATTTCAACTCATCAAAAAGACACGATAAAACCTTCACTACCAATCGATACAATTCAGAAAATCATTGCCATCGATACTATTCGGATGACATTTGTTATTGACACAATAATAAAAGTTCAGGATGAACTTGTGAATCAACTCAAAAATTTGGGTTTATCTACTTTTAGTGGTGAAATTCAACTCGGAGCTTTCCAAACCATTCCAACTGTAAAACAATTTAAAGAAAAATTTAAATGCATTGAAAATCTCGACATTAAACTTGAAATTCAAAAATCGAATGCGGCAATTTTAAATAAATTTATTTTAAACAAAATATTCACCAATATTGATGAGGCGATCGCAGTTCAGAAAGAAATTATCAAACTAAAATGCCTACCAGATAAAGATTTTTTCGATGTTCCATTTATTGGAATGCTGGATAAGGATGGAAAAAGATTCGCAATTTTTTGGGAAAAACATGAATTTGATGATAAAGAAATATTCTATATCTATTCTAACGGAAAACAAATCTGGAAAGGCAAAAGATTTTAGTTTGATTACTTAATTATTAGTTCATAATCGCTGGAGACCGCCTTAAACCTTAGCATTGTTTCAAATTCAAGCTATTTTAGTAAGATAATAAAAATGTGTATAGCTATTCTAGTCAAATATTTATTAACTGTATAGTTATTTTAGTAAAGGTCAAAGGTCAGTCAAATCCAAGTATGAAGTATGGTTACTGTATACTTAGTGTATATCTACTGTATATATGAAGCATGGATAAAGCATACTTGAAGCATGAAGTAAGCATGAAAACTTCATACCCAAAGTCATTTAGTAAAATAACTCAACTAGTATGGACAAAATATCCATAAGTTAAAAAAGCGAATGAAATTAGAATTCAAAACAGGATTGCTTCGTCGCCCCTCCTCGCAATGACGTCATTGCTTCATCAGCCAAATGGCTGATGAAGCAATCTAAATTTTTTAGAAACTGAAGTAACTGAAATAATATTTCAGGGTTTTTACATTTTTTCAATCCTTGTAGAAGCGACAAACTCTCATTTAGTTAATATCCTTCTAATCAGTGAATCTGTGGCTATTTTTAATAATTTACAGCCTTAATAGGAAGAAGTTGATAATAAAACGATAAAAAAGATTTTTCAAAGTATAACTACAATTCTCATTGATTTTGAGAAATTATTTTTTTTAAGTTCAAAAGTAAATTTCATTTTATCAATCTGCTGCATACAAATTGTATTGTTCTTTACCCTGTTACCTTAGCAATTCTTCGGCAATTCAATCACAAAAGTACTTCCCAAATCAGGAACGCTGGTAACACTCACATTGCCGTGATAATAATCCTCAGTAATTTGTTTCATAATTGATAATCCGAGTCCACTCCCACTGATTTCTTTGGTTTTTGAATTTTTAATCCGAACAAATTCTTTAAATAATTTTGAAATATCATCATCTGTCATACCGATTCCGGTATCCTTAACGGATATTTTGATTTTATCTCCCTCAGTTTTTATGTAGCAATTTACAACGCCGTCGTTTTTATTGTATTTTACTGCATTAGACATAAGATTATTCATGATAATTTCGATTTCTTCTGAATCTGCATTTAGCATGATGCTTGGCTGATCTGTGTCGAGATACATTTTTACATTTTTCTGAATCGCCATAGGGCTCATGGTATCCATAGAAATTCTGGCAATTTCGACCAAATCAACTTTTACGATTTCTCGGTTCTTTTTACCTGATTCCAATTTGGTTAAATCAAGCATGTCCATTATTAATGAACGCATTCCTTTAATTCTTTCAAGCGATCTATTGATCATCAAGTCATAATCTTCGAGATTGGTTCCGGCCTGGCGATCTTGCATAATTCTCAAATAGCCTTCAATTGCATTGATCGGAGATTTAAGTTCATGAGATAAAACTGATAAAAACTGGAAACGTATTGTTTTTCCGGCTTCTTGCAGTTTTTTAGTCATTCGTCTCAAATAGAGATGTTTGGTAATGCTTTCCATCGCTGTTTTTAGTTCGAGCGGTGTAAAAGGCTTTGGAACAAAATTATACGCTCCGTTATTGGTAGCTTTTATAGCCAAATCCAAAGAAGCATAAGAAGTAATCATCATTACACTAGTATCAAAGCTTTTTTTATTGATATACTCCAGAACTTCAATTCCAAAAATACCTGGGAGTTTGTTGTCGAGCAAAACGATATCAACTGGATTATTATCAATATAAGTGATGGCCTCTTCGCCTGTTCCAACTTCAATGGTTTCGAAGGTAAAATCTTCTTCCAGAAAAGGGAAACTTACTGAATAACCTTGCAAAATTCTTACAATTCCTGAGCGAATTCCCGGCTCATCATCAACAATCATTACTTTTAAGGTTGCCATAATCAGATTTTTATAATTTTAATAATTTATTAATCTCCACCTGCAATTGATCGAAACGCAATCCTTTTTCAAGATAAAGATCCGCTTTTATCCATTGTTTTTCTTCATCGGTATTTAACCCGAATATCATTCCTGTTTCGGCAGTAACAGCCGTAACAATAATTACTGGAACATCTGGATATTTCTTTTTTATTTTATAACTTAAAATAAAACCGCTATCTTTATTGTCCATCATTAAATCAAAAATCGCTAAATCAGGTTTGAATTTATTGATTAAATCCTCTCCTTCTTTTTGATTTTCGCCAGTAATGATTTCAAATCCCATTTTCTTTAAGTGAATTTCCAATTGAGAGATACAATCAATATCGTCATCCACTATCAACACTGTTTTTTTATTCGAGGTTTTCATAATCTTTCTTATTGATTTTTGTTTCTGGGTATTTTTATTTTAAAAGTTGTTCCGGTTGGTCCAATTGCTAAATCAGCATTTGAATCAACATTAATTTGTCCATTGTGCATTTTTACGATGCCGTAAATAAGTGGTAATCCTAATCCAGTACCTTTTCCAATTGGTTTCGTTGTGAAAAAAGGAGTAAATATCTTGTCCATATCTTCATTTGAAATACCGCAACCATTATCACCGATACAAAACTCCACATCTCCATTGCTTTGATTGAGTTCTATTTTCAAAACTCCACCATTTGGCATTGCTTCAATTGCATTTTTCTCAATATTGGTCAAAACCTGCATCCATTGGTCATTATCAATAAAAGCAAAAGGATTGGTAAGCGTAGATTTCAATTCAATTTTTACATTATCAGGAACAATTATTGACTCCAAACTATGTTGAGTAAATTTGAAAATATCGGTTTCAACCAAATCCACTTGATTTTTTCTGGCGAAGTTTAATAAACCACCTACAATTTTCTTACAACGCTCTGCCTGTTCTACAATTAAATCTAAATCTTTATTGATTGGACTATCTTCTGGTGCTTCATCTTTCAAAATATTACTATACATCGTAATTATCCCAAGAGGATTATTGAGTTCGTGAGCAATACCAGCGGAAAGTTGTCCCATTGTAGCCAACTTTTCAGTTTGCTTAAGCGATTGTTGCGCACTTGCAAGTTTTTCGTTCGAAAGGTTTAAATCTTTTACTGAATTGTGAAGTTTCTCGATGGTAAAAGGTAAACACATTTCTGTTTCAGCTAAACCTTCAACAATTGCAATAGCATGTTCATCACAAGTATCGTATCCACATGCTCCACAATTTAAATGGTCTTGCAAGGTGAATTTCCCTATAGATTCGAGTACTTTTTTTATTTTTTCAGCTGATGGCATAGGAATACGACGATCGGCAGGGATAAATGTTTGCGTAAAATCCATGTCTTTTACTAATTCATATTCCTTTCTCCACTCAGCTGTATCAAAATTTTGAAGTTTGGTTCGCACATAATCGCGAATATTGGTAGTTTTTGTAAATAATTTGCTATTGCTGGTCATTCCAGGTCCCATAATACAACCTTCGCAACAAAGCAATTCTAAATGTTGAGATTTATTAAGACCTTCTTCAAATTCTTTAATGGCTTCTCTAAAATGTATTCGACCAGATGCAACAATAATATTTTCATCACAAATATCATCTGATTTGTTTATTGAATGTAATTTACCGCGAGTTACAGGAAAAATAGCCGCTTTTCCAGCAATTGGAGGATCAAAATCAGTAGGAATAATATTTTCTTGACTGATTTGTGATTCAATAAACATTTTCCGCAATTCCATAAAAGTAATTACCTGATCAACTTCAGTAGACTCAGCTTTTTTGGCAATACATGGTCCGATAAAAACGGTTTTAATGTTCTCTCCATATTTTTTCTTCACAATGCGAACCATAGCGACCATTGGAGAAACAATTGGAGCCAAAGAATTAATCAGTTCTGGATGATAATGTCGAACATAATAAGCTATTGCTGGACAATCGGAAGAAATGAATTTTGCTGCATCTTTATCTTCCAATGTTTTTTTATATTCTTTCGCAACCACATCAGCTCCAAAACCAACTTCAACAACATAAGTAAATCCAAGTTTTCGAAGCATTCCAATAAATACCTTATAATCTTCTATTTCAGAAAACTCAGCTGGGAAACTAGGCGCAACGCAGGCAACTGTTATGTTTTCACCTTTCAGATAATCATAAACTGGAGCTGTTGTGTCTATAAAAGTTTTTGCTTTTTGACTGCATACTTTCGTACAATTGCCGCAGCCAATGCATCGTGTAGAAATTACTTCGGCTTGGCCATTAACAATTTTTATAGCTTTTACTGGGCATTCTCTGACACAGGTATAACAAACCCTGCATCGATCTTTGACCGTATATACTAGCTCGTTATTTATCAGATTTCCCATTTTGAATTCAATTTTTTTATTTTTAATAGTCTTTTATTTTAAAGATTAATAAACTTTTTCCTTTTCACGATATCCTTTTCACTAAAGTAATACGTCTCTTTTACAGAATTTGGTATGAAGCAATTCATGACTTTTTCTTTGAAGTGGTTCTCCCAAGAAATTCGCATATAATTCAACAATTTCTGGATTTTTATGCGATGCTTTCAATGTTTCCTTTTCATCAATTTTATAAAGTGATTGCATTCTTGCATCAATAATAGCTTCTGAAGCACCAATTCTTTGGCCTCCTCCTGCAATGCAACCTCCAGGACAAGTCATTACTTCAACAAAATGAATATCTTTTCTTCCATTTCTAATTTCTTCGATAAGCTTAGCTGCATTTGCCAAACCACTGACCACCGCAACACCAACTTCCAAATCATTTATTTGGATCTTTGCTTCTTTTCTTCCCGCAAATCCTCGTAAAGCTGAAATTTTAAAATTGGTCAATTCGGTTCCTGTGAGGATTTTGTATGCAGTTCTTAAAGCTGCTTCCATCACTCCACCAGTTGCACCAAAAATTTTCCCTGCCGAACTTCTAACTCCCATAGGTGAATCGGTAATCTCTGGTTGAATATTATTCATATCAATTCCATTTAGATTAATCAATTCTATTAGTTCACGAGTTGAAATTACAATATCAACATCATTTACTCCGTTTCTTCCCATTGTATCACGCTGAGCTTCAAACTTTTTAGCAGTACAAGGCATTATAGAAACTGAAATAATATCTTCAGGTTTTTGTTTAATTTTATCAGCAAAATAGGTTTTGATGATAGCGCCAGTCATTTGTTGCGGCGATTTACATGAAGACAAGTTTACAAGAAAATCGGGTGCAAATTCTTCAGCATATTTTACCCAAGCAGGACAACAGCTTGTAAACATCGGTAATTTTCCGGCTTTTGTAATTCTATCAATCAATTCTGAAGCTTCTTCAATAATGGTAAGGTCAGCGCCAAAAGTAGTATCAAAAACAAAACGGAATCCCATTTTTCTTAATGCAGCATTTAAAGTACCGGTAATATCTTTTCCTGGTTTCATTCCAAACTCCTCGGCAATTGAAACAGTTATTGATGGCGCATATTGAACAACAACCATTTTTTCAGGATGATTTAATGCTTCCTGAACCAAAGAAGTTTGATTTCGCTCTGATAAAGCTCCAGTTGGACAAACCATAATACATTGACCACAATTTACACAGCTTGAAGTATTTAATCCTTTGCCCATTGTAGTTCCAATAATGGATTTACTGCCTCTATTTGTAAACTCAATACAAGAAACGCCCATTGTTTCTTCACAAACTCGAACACATCTTCCACATAAAATACATTTATCTGGATCGCGAACGATACTCAAACTCGAAAAATCAATTTTATGGTTATTTTTCACACCATGAATTCTTCTTTCAACAACATGATATTCCTTTGCTAAACTTTGAAGTTCGCAATTTGAATTTCTCACGCAAAACAAACAATCGTCTGGATGGTTTGATAATAAAAGTTCAACAATAGTTTTTCTGGCTTCAACAACTCTTGGCGAATGCGTTTTTATTTTCATGTTATTGAAAACTGGAAATGAGCATGAACTCACTAATTTTGAATTTCCTTCAACTTCAACCACACAAATTCTGCAAGCACCTGTTGGAATAAAATTCTTCATATTACAAAGTGTTGGAACCCTAATTCCATTACGATTTAATACTGTTAAGATGGTTTCGCCATCAAATGCTTCGTATATTTTTCCGTTTACATCTATATTTAAGCTCATAATTCAGCTATTTTAAAATTAAATCAATTCTATTGCTTCAAATTTGCATACTTCCTGGCATGAACCACATCCGATACATTTGTCATCAACAATGAAATGAGGTGTTTTTTTACTTCCAATTATTGCGTTTGTTGGACATTTTTTCGAACAAACAGTGCAACCTGTACATTTATCAATTAAAATTTTAAATTTTCGTAATTCAGTGCATTTATTTGCGGGACAAACACGTTCGAAAATATGTGCTTCATACTCATGGCGGAAATAACGCAAAGTGCTAAGAACAGGATTTGGTGCCGATTGTCCTAAACCACATAATGAAGTTTCTTGGATGATATGCCCTAATTTTTCCAGTTGCATCACACCACGAAAACGTTCCAATGCTTGATTCCCTTGATAATTATGAGGTTTTGCAGTAATATTTTGAAGAATCTCGAGCATCCGTTTTGTTCCTTCTCTACAAGGAATGCACTTTCCACAACTTTCTCTTTGAATAAAATCCATGAAGAATTTTGCAATATCAACCATGCAAGTATCTTCGTCCATAACAACCAAACCACCTGAACCCATCATTGCTCCAACTGCAATTAAATTTTGATAATCAATTTGAATATCAAGATTTTCTTCAGTAATACAACCGCCTGATGGTCCACCAATTTGAACTGCTTTAAATTTCTTTTTATTTGGAATTCCGCCTGCAATATCGAAAATAATTTCACGAACCGTTGTTCCCATTGGAATTTCAACCAATCCTGTATTTTTCACATTTCCTGATAAAGCAAAAACTTTGGTTCCTTTGCTTCTTTCAGTTCCAATTGCATTGTACCATTCCCAGCCATTTTGAATAATCGAAGGAACATTTGAATAGGTTTCAACATTATTTATTACACTTGGTTTTCCAAACAATCCACTTTCGGTTGGAAATGGTGGACGAGGACTTGGCATTCCTCTATATCCTTCGATGCTATGCATTAATGCTGTTTCTTCTCCACAAACGAAAGCACCAGCTCCCATTTTAATTTTTATTTTCAGGTCGAAACCAGTGTTTAAAATATTATGACCAAGCAAACCATAATCTTCGGCTTGTTGAATTGCAATTTTTAAACGTTTTATAGCGAGTGGATATTCTGCACGGATATAAATATAAGCGACACTGGCACCAACTGCATAGGAACCAATTGCCAATCCTTCGAGTAAGCGATGTGGATCTCCTTCGATAACCGCTCTGTCCATAAAAGCACCTGGATCGCCTTCATCGGCATTGCAAATCATGTATTTTTGATCGCTAGGAGTTTTATATGCCAATCTCCATTTCATTCCTGTTGAAAAACCTCCACCACCTCTGCCTCGTAAACCACTTTTTTCAATAGTTGAAATTACCTCATCAGAACTTTGTTTTTTTAATACTTGAATTAAACTTTTGTATCCTCCTTTAAAAATGTATTCATCAATGCTAACAGGATCAATGATACCACAATTTTGGAGTACAATTCTTTTCTGTTTAACAAAAAATGGATGGTCGAAAATCTTTGGAACTTTTGTCCAAGGTTTTATCCCATCCACTTCAAACTGACCAAGTATGGCATGGCCTTCAGATTTTCCTGCAAAAACAGAATCTAATAATGCGTCAACTTTATCGGAAGTTACTTTTGAAAATGAAATTCTATTTTTCTCTGGTAACTCAATATCTACAATTGGTTCGGCGGTACAATAACCGATACAGCCAACTTCAATAATTTTTGCATCAATATTCTTTTCACTTAAGTAATTTTCTACTGCAACTTTTGTTTTTCCTGCACCTGCTCCTAAACCACAAGTTCCCGCTCCAATATAAATTATAGTTTTTTTTTTCTCAGTATTATAATCCTCGATTTTGGGCATCACACTTGATTCAAAGCCTGTGCTCAATTTATCAAGATAATCCTTAGCTAATATTTTTGACTTCGGTTTCATAGTTCGCGTCTTTTGAACGGTAAGTGTCGATAATGTTTTTAATTGAAACGGCGGTAACATTTGCATAAAATTCGCCGTTAATACAAATTACAGGTGCAAGACCACAAGCCCCTATGCATGCAACTACTTCAATACTGAAAAGTCCATCACGTGTGGTTTGTCCTGCTTTTACTTTTAAGCATGTTTCCAATTCCTGTAAAACAGTAGCCGAACCAAGAACATGACAAGCAGTACCTCTACATACTTGGACATGATATTTTCCAACTGGCTCAAACCTAAATTGGTTGTAAAAAGTAGCAACGCCATAAATTTTACTTGTGGGAATTTTTAGCTTATTCCCAGTCTTTACTATGGCTTCTTCCGACAAAAAACCTTCATTTTCCTGTATTTCCTGCAATAACGGTATCAGGGCATCTCGTCCGCTATTCTCGTAACCTATTAAAATGCTATCAATTGTCGCTTTCATATCATTTATGGTGTTGCTACACTTTGAATTAATTATTAATTATAAACCTAAAATCTTTTTAATTTCAGGAACTATGATTTTTGCATCAACTGGTTTTCTAACAAAACCATCAACTGGGAACCAAATTGATTTTCCATCTTCTGATAAATAATCAACACCAGCTTTTCCAGTATTGATGTCTTTTACTAGAATTACATGTAAATCTTTGAATCCTGGATTTTTTCTGAATTCACGAGCCATTTCTTGAACGTCTGGTTTTGTGGTGGTTAAAATGTCGATTGAAGTTTGCATCAACACTTTCATTCCTTTTAATTCAGGATCATCATTAATTTCTTTTGCCAATTCAAAACCTTCGTAATGAGTGGTCATCATAACATCTAGAATAGCTAAATCAGGTTTTTCTTCCTTGATTTTTTTCATGCCTTCTACTTTGTCATTTGCAAAGGTTACTTTATAACCTTCTTTACTTAAAATAGTTTGAATGATAGTGATTACATCAATATCGTCATCTACGATTACAATTTTCTTGGTTTTCATAACATTGTTTTTAAAATGATTATACAATTTTTTTATTGCCAGAGTAATTTCCAGCTATTTGATTATTCATTATTTTAGCTAAAAGATCATAATTCTCACCAGATTTTGATAAATATCCATTCGCTCCTGCATCCAACATTCTATTTATATAATCTTGATTTTCGTAAGATGAAAAACCGATGATGGTGATTTCTGGATTTAATATTTTAGCCCTTCTTGTTGCTTCGATTCCATCCATTATAGGCATTTTAATGTCCATAAAAACAACATCAACCAAATGATCATTCAAAATATTTAAGAACTCTTCTCCATTTGTGGCTTCGGCAACAATTTCGACTTCTCCAATATTCAACAAAACCGTTTTAAGTCCCTTACGGAATGTTGCTTCATTATCGACGATTATTACTTTGACCATTTTGTTTATTATTATGATGCAAAACTATTTCTAATAAATAGCCTGTGTAAGCGTAATTGACGAAATGAAGAAACAGGCAAAAACACATGCAAGGGTTCTGAATGTGTTCAGCATCAATAGATATAGATGCTATTTTGAAGCAATATAAATTACAATTATTTAAAAATCAATCATAATAAACTGAAATACTGCAAATTGCATGAGCAAAAAAAACTTCTTTTTTTGAAAATAATTTTCAATAGGTATTTTTACGGATGCTGGTTTTGGTGATTAGCACAAGCGAATAAGATAATTCGTTGCTTAGCAAATACAAAAATTATCTACGCTTGAATCAATCCATTTTTAATGGCAAACATCACTAAATGTGGGGAGTTTTTCGCACCAGTTTTTTCAAGTAAATGGGCTCTGTGACCATCAATAGTTCGAGCACTTATTCCTAAAAATTTCGAAATTTCGGCATTCGACATTCCTTTACAGATAAATTCAAGGATTTCTTGCTCACGTTCAGTTAGTTCAATATTTATTAAGCGCGATTTGGGTCTCTGCGTTTTGTTTACATTGCTCATAAACTCTTCCGAGAAATAATTCTCATCCATCATCACCTGATTTATCGCTCTGCTAAGTTCATCTTTATTCGTTTTCTTCAATAAAAAACCGTCGGCACCAGCTTCAACCATTTGGTTGAAATAAGAAATTTCTTCAAACATGGTAAGTGCAATTACCTTAATATGTGGATATTTTTCAACTACTTTTTTAGTAGCTTCGATTCCGTCCATTATTGGCATGCGAATATCCATTAAAATAACATCGATTTCATGATGTTTTAGAATTTCAAATAATTCGTGACCATTTTGTGCTTCGCCAACAACTTTAAGCTCATCAATTTCATTTAAAATAACACGCAATCCCTTGCGAAAAATTTCGTGATCATCAACAATTGCTAAACGGATAATTTCCATAATTTTTATTTTATTATTAATGAAATCAATACTGACATGCCTTCGCCTTCATTGCTTTTTACGAGTGCCAATCCATTAATGGTCTTAACTTTATTCACAATATTATTCAATCCCAAACCTGAAGGTTTTTGCATTTTTTCTTCAGCATTAAATCCAATTCCATCGTCTTTGTAAAATAAATTGACTTGTGTATCGTGGCTTTCCAGAAAAATCTCAATATTTTTTGCTTGGGAATGTTTTAAAGTATTATTTACCAATTCCTTTACACTCTGAAACAATATTGTTTCTTCAATTCTTGGATCTTTAAGTTTGTATTGCTCCACATCAACGATAATATTTATTGATTTGGTATTATTGATATAAGTACAAAAATCCTTAATAGCAGCGGGCAAGCCAAAATCTTGCAATAAACTTGGCATAATATTATTGGAAATTTCTCTGGTAGAAACTATGGCATTATCTACCAATTCTTCAATGGATTGAAGTGCTTCGGCTGGTGAAATTTTATTTAGATTTCCCTTTTTTAATAAATCTGTATAAAGTTTAATGGTTGAAAGCAAAGGTGCCAAACCATCGTGTAAATCAGCTGCAAATCTTTTGCGCTCACGTTCTTCGGTTTCAATAATGGCACTTGAAATGGTTCTTTCTAATTCTTTTCTTTCAGTAATATCTCGAGCAATTGTAAGTATTGCTTTTCTGCCAAAATAATCAATAACGCGACTGCTCATTTCCAGAAAAATAATTTTCCCCTCTTTTGTTAAATGCTCAGTTTCATAAACATGTTTGCCATTCTCCAAAATGATATTGATATTTTTCATTACCAAAGGAGCATATTTAGGCGTTTTGATGTCGATAAAGTTCTTTTGCATCAATTCTTCTTTGGAATAGCCTAACCGTCTAATTGCTTCCTGATTGATTTCTATGAAATTGCCATCGAAATCGGCAAGAAAAATTTCATCACTCGAATTATCGAAGAGCATTTTGAACCGTTTCTCGGATTCAATTCTTCTATCGTCCATTTTGCGAACATTTCGGAGAAGCTTTCCAAGTTTCAGAACTCCTCCAGTTAAAAGTGCTGCGGCAAGTAAGTCGAGAACAAAATAAATATTCAGAATGAGGGTATTATTGTTTTCAAAATACAAATTGAACAATTCCAATAATTGGGCTGCGGCCATGAATAATAAGGCAAGGCCAATCATTAACCACGACTTTTTACTTCGCGTAAAAGCAAGCAATCGGATGATAGCAATGGTTGCCACAACCAAAATAAGGTCGGTAATGATGATTACAAAATTATAGGTCATATCAGTAAAATCGCACAAAGTTATAAATTTGAAAGATTCCTCAATTATATTTTAGAAGGATTTATTAGTAATATTTTTTTATACTTTTTGCAAGAAGGATATTTCTATAAAAAACGTAGAATTTACAGCACATTCAAGATAAAATTCCAACTGTTTTTCGTTAAAAAAATATTGATTCTAATTAAGAAAATAATGAAAATCAAAAAACTTATTACCTTGATATTTTTTTCTATCTTCGTTTCAAAGGATAAACATCGAACCTTAAAGTAATCTCTCTAATAAACAATTAATTATGAAAAAATCATTCCTCATTTTGTTTTTAATTTTTATTTGCTTTTTACCAAAATTGACTTATTCAAATCCAAGTGTGATTCCATTTATTAGCGAAGTATATTTTGATGATAATGATAAATGGACCATTGAATTATGTAATATTTTTGGCCACCCATTTGAACTAAACAATTGTCGGATTATGACTTCCACAGATTCGGCAATAGTAAAGAGAGGCACAAAATCAACTGGCAACTTTCTTTTGCTAACAGTTAATGATCTCGAAAAAGCAATTAAATTAAATAGAAGTGGGGATTATATTTACTTCGAAGTTTTTGATGATAATGATTGGAATTATAGCTATGACGTTCCTTTTAAATGGGGGAAATTCAATAATGAACACTTTTATTACACCGACTTATTAGTAAATTATCCTGATTTTTCGCCAAAAAAAGGACAATCCATCTGTGCAATTACAGGTAGTTACTTTCGATGTCCTATTGCACCTCAGATTTCTCAAGAAATTGTGTTGTCTAGCAAGCCAACGCTTGGATATGACTTTTATAACGCCACAACTAATTGTTCCATATCAGGTTGTGTTAAAGATAACAAGGGTAATCCTTTGCCATATGCATGGGTAAGTATTGAACCTATTAAAAAACCATATTACAACCTCCCTGTACAAACAGATTCTAATGGATGTTTTTCTATCAAAAATCTATTTATTAAGAAATACCGTTTAAAGATATCAATTCCGCAAAAAATGGAAGTAAAAAACACAGTAAGAAAAAGTGCTTTTAATAGTGTTTATGAAGAAGACATAATATTTACAAATGATAGCAATGCCATCTTAAATATTGTTTTAAAAAATGCGCTTCCCAAGCAAGAGAATTTTGAAAATGAATTTAATTTAAATTTGAAAGTAATTTCTGATACTGAAATTCAATTTTCAACAGATTCAATAAAAACTGAATTGGACAAAAATTCTATTCCTATTGTTTATCTATTTATTGCAGATAAATATGGGAAAATAATTTATAACGAACCTCTTTTTTCTTACTATAACGATATTTACAGTTATAAAGTCTTATGGAATATTTATGATAGAATAAAACTTGACGAACCAGAATATAAAGAAGATAATCCAAATCTTCCTTTTTATAATAAATATAAAAGTCAATTAAAAGAAGAATCGAATGAATATTATTATGCACTAATTCCTGGTTACTTTGGTGGTCCAGAAATCAATTTTATTAAAAAATTTAAAATTGGTAAATGAGCCGAATTCTATTTTCACTCCTTTTGGTTTCAATAAATTTTTGTTTGTTTTCTCAAAATATTGCTTTCACTGAAGAAACAATCAACTTCGAAATTTCCAATGATACTTTTTTTGTTTCAGGGAACTATACCTTCAAAAATAATTCGGATAAAATTATGAGGCAATTGGTTTATTATCCAATTTACACTTCCACTGATCAATTGCCCTACGATACTGTCTCGGTTTTCGAGTATAAGAGTAAAACAGAATTAAAAATTAAAAAATCGAGAGACCATATTATCATTCCTATTAAAGTAAATCCCAAAAGTAAAACAACCATAACAATCAATTATTCTCAGCGAATCCTTGATTCCCTGGCAATTTATATTCTCACTTCAACAAAAACTTGGAATGCTCCATTAAAAAAAGTCAATTATATTATTTCAACAAAAAATGACTGCCCTCAATTATTGATTTCTTTGCCACCAAACAAAATCAAAAAAAGGAAAACCCAAACAGTTTATTTAATAAAAAAAAGAAATTTTATGCCCACCGAGGAATTGATCCTTTATTACAAAAAACGAAAAAAATATTAATCAAAATCATTTAATTTTCAATTCACATTATAACTCAATTACAACAGAAATAAATCAAAAATACAATTTTTCAAAAGCTACCAATTTCTACCATTTATTCTTAAATTTGTAAAAACAAATAGACAAATCATTAATTTAAATGAATAAGAATCGATTAGAAGCTTTTAGTGACGGCGTTATTGCCATAATCATTACCATTATGGTATTGGAATTAAAAATCCCTCATGGAGATAATTTACAATCTTTATTAAATATAGCTCCCAAGTTTATTAGCTATATCATTAGTTTTGTTTACATTGCCATTTATTGGAACAATCACCATCATTTATTGCATACCGTGAAAAAAGTTAGCGGATCTATTTTATGGGCAAATGTTCATTTATTATTCTGGCTATCATTAATCCCTTTTGTTACTGCTTGGGCTGGAGAAAATAATTTTTCCGAATTACCAGTAGCCACTTATACCTTTATTTTATTTATGGCTGCTGTTGCGTATTTTATTTTATCCAAAACAATTATTAATGTACACGGTGAAGATTCCATTCTTTCTTCCGCAATTGGAAAAGATATCAAAGGAATTGTCTCTGTTATTGCTTATGGCATCTCCATCCCATTATCTTTTTTCTTTAAATCTGCCTCCATAACTATTATTGTTTTAATTGCCATCCTATGGCTTATTCCTGACCGAAGAATCGAAAAAACCATCAATAAAAATCCATAAAATTGAAAAAAATCATTTTTACCTTAATTTACATCCTCATTTTTCCTGCATTAATTTTATATAGTTCAGGCGATTGGCTGTGGATGGAAGGTTGGATTTTCAGTATATGGTTTATCATCTTATGCTATACCACCATCATCTATTTATATATAAAAGACCCTGCTTTATTAGAAGAACGCTATAAAAAGCCAGGCTCTGGAAATCAAAAAACATGGGATAAATTTGTAGTTTTTGGCTTGATGGCTGGCTTTATTTCCTGGATTGTTATTATGCCACTGGATGCTAAAAGACTCGAATGGACTTCAAATTTTCCAATGGCCTTGAAAATTGTCGGAGGTTTATTATTAATCTTTTCTTTCTTCTTTTTCTTCAGATCTTATTCAGACAATACCTTTTTATCGGCTTTGGTTCGAATTCAGGAAGAAAGGAAGCACAAAGTGATTACAACTGGCGTTTATGGCTTTGTCAGACATCCAATGTATTTAGCTGGATCTCTACTTTTTGTTGGAACTCCTCTTTTATTAGGATC
This sequence comes from Bacteroidota bacterium, assembly GCA_013377115.1. GTDB lineage: Bacteria > Bacteroidota > Bacteroidia > Bacteroidales > CG2-30-32-10 > Cfx2-01. The sequence continues at coordinate 23,203 of JACAAW010000014.1, forward strand.
GCTTTACGGAATTATTTTGGGAATAATGATTTTGTTCCTATTGGTTTTCAGAATAAAAGGTGAAGAAAAAATGCTGATTAACGAACTTGATGGATATCCTGAATACAAATTAAAAGTAAAATACAGGCTCATTCCTTTTATATGGTAAATAAAATTTTATAATATTCTTTTTAAGCAATAATAAGAGAATAATGATGTTATATTATTAGAAAGAGTTATTAAGGGTTGCTTTTTCTAACATGGTGGCTTTTCATAGTAAAAAAAAACCTGAGAAATTTTCTCAGGTTTTTTATTGATTCTAATCAAAATAGGATTATTCAATTCCGGCACTCATAGGCAATCCATATTCTTCTACCATTTTAATATTAAGTGTTTCTAATTCATTAAGAATTGGATTGTAAATTCCAGGTATTACTGGAATATGAACTCCCTTAACTTCAATTTTATTTTCTAAAATCATTTTCACAGCAATGGCTGCTGGTAAAGCCACGGTTCTGGCAATAGAAGTATCAGTTGCCAAAGTTCCATAATCTAACATGCTTGATTTGATAACTTCTTTTGTTCCATCAGGATATGACGCCATGAAAACATGTTGCAATACCACCATATCTCTTTCTGTCTGTCCCAATTCCATTTTTGCAATCATTAGGTCAGAAGTTATTTCAAAAGTTGTGTCGATTCCTCTATTCATCGGTTTATCTTCAAACAAACCAAGCCATTCAATATTATTCAATGGTGCAGCAGTTTCATCAAGATTTAAAAATTCTGCTGTTTTTTTACGAATATTTGATTTATCTGAAGCGCCAATAAGCATGCACATCATGTCAGCGTAAGTTTTTCCTGTAAAATCAATTTTATCGTTTGAAATCAAACTCAATTGTTTTATTGCATCAAGTGCTCCACACCAGCCAATAAAGCGGAAAGTTCCTCTAAACATTGTTTTGGCTTCAGGAATACCGTAAATTTCAATATATGGTAATGAGTCTCTGTTTGGATAAACATTCAAATCTCCAACTCCATTGATGTTTAATGTGAAAATATCTTTAAAAAGATTTTTTGTAGGAACATCGGTTATCTTTCCATGTTTCAAATACTTAGCATCGTTATTTCCTGCTAAAACCACACCTTTTGGACTCCAAGAAAATTTATATCCAAATGGATTGTTCGCTGCTTCTGGAGCAGGAAGTGCACCACAAATTGAATAAAACTCATCTACTTTTCCACCTTTATCGTGAACATGGTCGATAATTCTCATTGCCGACATATGATCAATTCCTGGGTCAAGACCGCATTCATTAATAATTACAATGTTTGCAGCTTTCGCTTCGGCATCCAAGGCATACATTTCTGGTTTTACATAAGAAGTTGTCACCATGTTTTTCTTGTACTTGATTGCATATTTTGCAACAGTCAAATGAAAAACATAAGGCAAAAGACTCACAACGATGTCGTTGTTGCTAATCATTTCTTCCAGTTTTAACTCGTTATCGATGGACCAATCGATAACAATTCCATTTTTATGACCGTCAACCATCACCTTCGCTCTATCAGGAGTATTTGAAGCAACAGTTACCATCATGTTTTGACTTAATAAATACCTTACAATAGGCTGAGCCACTAGGCCCGCACCTAAAATTAACACATTCTTTTGCATAAGAATTTTACATTAGAAAGATTTATACGTTTTTTAAATGTTCTTCTAAATATTTGAAGTTAGGAGTTAGTTCGCCGTTATGGAGTATCAATGCTTTTTTAATTGCTCTAGGCAAATCAAGTTCTTCATAGCTTAAACTATAATCTGCGATAGAAATTGGTTTCACGAAATTCATTAAAACATCACCAAAACCATTTGAAGAATCACGAGGAATTTCGCTAGGTAAAATATCAACAGCCATAGTCAATATTCCATCACCCTCGTAACCATAATTTACGCTATCAATTAATGGATTATAAACATAAATTGGTTTTTCTATTGCTGTTGACTCAACAGTACTTTCTATTGAACCATTTACATCACAAGTAATATCACCAATAACAATCAATTTTGGATTTCCCTTTGAATACATTTTTTTCAAATAGTCCTTTGTAATGAGTTTTGGAAAACGTGCATCCCAATACATGCAATTAATCAACATCGAAAGATGTGGCACATATTTTTCGAAAACGCTTTTATATAAATGAGGATTGGTATAATAATCTTGCAAATCAAATTCTTTATTTGGATCAATTGGCTCAGATAAATGCTCTTCCTTAAAAATTACTTTATAAACAATATTATCAGGATTATTTTTTCTGTTTTTTAGAGTTAAAAGCTTTTCGGGTGATATTTCCTTAACAGGAACCAATCCACAAATTTCTTGTGCTCCCTGAGAAACGTTTCCATAACCGGTAAAACCAATAACGAATGGACGTAAATCATGCGGAATTCCTTTTTCCGCAATTAATTGACCAATATAAGAAATGTCTTCTTTCGCTTCAGCGAGTGAATGATAAGTATGAGCTTGTTTTATTTTGCTCAATTTTGAATCATCACCAAAATGCTTTAAACGAAGGCCCAAAGACCAGAATGAATTAATCATTCCAGCTAAACCAGCGTATTTTCCAAAGAAAATTAATCTCTTTCCTTGCTCGTCAATAATTTTTTCGTACTCAATTAAATTGCAACCCAATTCCATCATTTTTTTCAACATTGGCATATTGCCTGTCTGACCTTTAATTACATGCGAGAAAAAAATGTATGTTTTTCCTTTTTCGAAAAAAGTAACTGGCATTTCTTTCACACCAAAAATAACCTCACACTTTTTTAGATCTTTAGCAATTTTTGCTCCCGACTTAATATATTCTTCGTCTTTAAAAACCCTTTTCTCAGAAGTTTGAACAACAATATCCAATTTTTGTTGACTTACCAACCATTTTACATGCTTTGGAGTTAAAGGTGCTCTGCGCTCCATCAAATATCTGTCTTCGTGTCGAATCCCAATAGAAATACTCATAATTTAAAATATTTTTGTTTTAACATTTTTGAATTTTGATTAACAACAAACAGCCAAATCACAAATCCAAAATGAAAAAATCACAAGTTTATTACAACAATTAAAAATTTTTGATTTAATATTTTTGAATTTTGATTTTTATAAAAAACAGCTTAATCATAAATCTAAAATGAAAAAATCATAAATAAAATACAATAATAAAAAATATATACGAACTCTAATTAAGGTGCAAACCTACATGATTTTTTAATATAAGATGCATATAGAAGGAAATAATTTTTTAATAAAAATTTTACCATTTCACTGTTTTTAAGCGAATAATGAAGTCGAAAAATATATTTTAGAAGTTTTATTGATATTTTTTATGCTTTAGCTAAATTTATTTTTATATTTACTCCTCAAAAATTAAAATAGATTTTAAAATATTTCATTATGAAGAAACTCTTTAAACATTTGAAAAAGAACAAGACAACAATTTTGTTTAATTTATTGACAATCGCTTTTATTTTCACAAGCGTAGCATTATTTGCTCGTGCTGGTGGTGGCGGTGGAAGTCATAGTGGTGGCGGCAGCGGTGGCGGCGACGGTATCGTTGGTTTAATATTTTGGGTAATAATGGCAATTCCATTTCCATGGAACCTGATTATTTTAGCTGTAATTATTGTCCTTTTCTTTTTAGCCAGAAAAAAGGCAAAACAACAAACCATTTTAAATCAACTTCCTACTGGAACTGAACCAACCAAAGTGAAAGGTTACGATCAATTCCTTGCAAACAATCCTGATTTTAATTTGGAAGCCTTTAAAACTAAAGTGAGTACTGCATTTATTCAAATACAAGATGCATGGACAAGCCAAAATCTTTCGAAAACAAGAAAATGGATTTCTGATGGTGTTTACCAACGTTTTAACACTCAGTTTAAAATGATGGCACTTTTGAAACAAAAGAATACCATCGAAAATTTAAAACTTCATAATGTTTATATCGACAAAATTGAAACAGACGGAACCTTCGATATCGTTCATGTTGCAGTTCATGCCTCTATTGTTGACAAATTCATTTCTGAACTTTATCCAAAACTAAACTCAGGTGGAAGTGAAGAATTTGTTGAATATTGGTCATTCATTAAAAAGCGTGGCGTTGAAACTAAAGATTTATTCAATACTGCAAATTGTCCTAAGTGCGGTGGCGATTTGCCAAAGGATGCTGGCGATGCCAGTAAATGCGAATATTGCGGCACTTTCACAAACCAGGGAGATTACGATTGGATTCTATCGGAAATTACTCAAGCCGATGATTATATTTCTTCTAATCCTAAATTAATGATGGCTGGAAATCTTACTCAAAAAACCCGTGAGATGTTTAAAGATGCTGATGATTTCTCTATCCAACAAATTGAAGACAAAGTTAGCAACGGTTATTTACAAATCGAAACTGCAAAAGTGCTTCACGATACCAACATTTTACGCAGATTTGTTAGCGACAGTGCATTTGACAAAATATCTAAAATGATTCCAAAAGAAAACATGGTTTACAACAGACTTTATCTTAATGATGTTACTGTAATTGGTGCAATGCAAAAAGACAAAAAGAACATTTTAATGGTATCTGTTAAAACTTCTTTCCAAAGGGTATATCTAGAAAATCAGAAAATTGCAAATATGGATCAAACTGTTATGACTAAAAACGAAATCGTTGTGGTTAGCAGAGATATTGATGCTGGATTGGCAAAAGGTTCTTTATATGCTCATAGTTGTCCAAGTTGCGGCGGACCTGTTGTGGATACAGTTGATTTAACTTGTCAATATTGCGGTGCAGAACTTAATAGTACTAAAAACGAATGGATTATCACTGATTTAATGGGATATGATGAATACATGAGTTTCATGGGTGCAAACTCAAGCGATTATGTAATGTCAGTAAATCCAAATAAAGTAGATAGTTTATTTGAAGTACGCGATTATGCATTTAATAATGTATTGGTAATGATTGCTGCTGATGGAGTTTTTGCTGCAGAGGAAAGAACTTTCGCTGAAGAATTAGCAAAACGTTATGGCTACGATTTGAAACGTGTTCAACAAATGTTCGACATGGCTCAGAATGGCAGTTTGGTAATCAGAATGCCTGAAAACCAAAAACAACGTCGTAAAATCTTTACTATGATGGAAAAAGCTGCAAGAGCTGATGGAACAATCAGTGCTGAGGAGCAACAACTATTAGATAGCATAAAAGAACAATATCCAATGGCTGCTTAAAACCATTTTAATTATTTAATTTTATTGAGGTCGGGAGAAATTCCGACCTTTTTTTTTGTAAAAATCATGTTTTTGCCCTTTTACAAGAAAAGTTCTTTTGTAATAATACCAGTTCTAATTTTAAAATAATCCAAAGTTCATAAAAAAAAGTATCTTTGAAAGTTCTATAATTTTTCTTACCATTAATATTAATAATTATGAGAAAACCACTGTTTTATTTAATCTTATCCATTTGCTTGTTTTTTTCTTCAACAAGTTTTTCGCAAACAAGTCAAAAAACAAATAGCATACCTGAAGATACTGTTTTTACAGAAGTAAAACAAATGCCTTCCTTTCCAGGTGGAAGAGATTCTTTGAATACCTTTATGAATAGAAACATAGTTTACCCTAGTGCAGCAAAGGAAGCTGGAAAATCGGGCTGGGTTTATTCATGTTTTATTGTTGAAAAAGATGGTACTCTTAGTGGTGCAGAAATCTTTCGTGGTATAGGTTATGGTTGTGATGAAGAAGTCCTTCGTGCAATAAAGCTAATGCCTAAATGGGAGCCTGGTTTGCATGAAGGTAAACCTGTTAGAGTAAAACAAAATTGGCCTGTTCATTTTGTTAATAATTAAACAAATTTGATGGTACTATCGGTGCAGAAGAACAACAACTTTTGGATTCCATTAAAGAACAATATCCAATGGCTGCTTAGAATTATTCTTTTTTATTAATATATTATTGAGGTTGGGAGAAATTCCGACCTTTTTTGTAGAAAACCATGTTTTTGCTTTTTTTAAAAAGAAATTAAAACTACTTTTGCACCATAATTATAAAAGAACAATCAAAATGGACGAAGGACCTGCGGGTAACTATTTATTAACCCTGATATAAAAGGCTGCCAGGTTCCGACTTTGCTTCCTTTTTATCAAAAAATAAGGAAGGAAGCAAAATGACTTCTCTTAAAACATTTTATTTAAGTACTATTATCGGCAAAAGAATTGTTGATCTGGAAGGCAATTTAATTGGAAAAATATGCGATTTTCTAATTGATTTAATTCCCGTATCAGCTGTTGATAATACTGTAAGAGCAAAAGTTGTTGGGATAAAGATAAAAATGGGAGATCGGAAATTCATCATTTCAAATATTGATATTGAAATGTTTAAGGAAAATTCGAAATTCAAAATTATTTGTCCCAAAATTATTGAACTACCTGCAAACCTCGAAAGGGAATGTATTTTACTTTGCGAAAATATTCTTGATAAACAAATTGTTGATATCAACGGACGAAAATTAGTTCGGGTAAATGATGTTAGAATGGCATCTGTTTCAACTGGAATCTATGCTGTTGCAGTAGATGTTGGAATGGAAGGTTTATTGAGACGAATTGGTATTGCAAAATCATTAAAGATTTTGTTGTCAATTTTTAAGGCAAAAATACCTTCAGAATTTATTTTATGGGATGATGTTGAAGCAATCGATTATAATAATTTGAACATTAAATTATCGATGGCATCATCAAAACTTAATACTTTGCACCCTTCAGATATTGCAGATATTATTGAGGATTTAGATAAAGAATCTCGAACAAAAGTTTTCGAATCCCTTGATGATGAAAAAGCTGCAGACGTTCTTGAAGAATTGGAAACCCACGCCCAGATTCATATTATTGAAAGCCTTCCTGTTGAAAAAGCGGCTGATGTTCTTGAAAAAATGCCTGCCGATGAAGCTGCCGATATTCTTGAAGAATTAGAAGACGATAAAGTTGAAAAGTTACTTATTGAAATGGAAAGCGAGGCTTCTCAGGAGGTTCGTGAATTGATGGAATACGAAGAAAATACTGTTGGAACAATTATGTCGACAGAATTTTACGCATTTAACAAAACAAATACTGTTGCGCAAGTCTTAAAAGAACTTAAAACTGATAAACCTGAAAACGAAAATATTTATTGTTTATTTGTTACAAATTCACAGAATGAGTTAATTGCAACTTTTACTTTGAGGGATTTAATTGTAAATGAGCCGGATATGATTTTAGAGCAATTAATGAAAGTAAGTCCCATAACACTTTTAGATGAAGATAAAATCGATTCAATTGCTGAAGTTATCTCCAAATATAATTTGCTTGCTGTTCCTGTGATTGACAAAGACAAAAAGTTGCAAGGAATGGTTGTAATTGATGATATTGTTGAAGATTTAGTTAATAAAGGTAGAACTAATAAACGTTAGGAGGTTTCGTGCCAACTTTTTCAAAAAGAAAAAGAAACCTCTTTCTAAAAAGAATTCTTTTTTTTCTAGCGATTCTAGGACCAGGAATTATTACCGGAAGCGTTGATAACGACGCTGGTGGAATCACAACCTATTCTGTTGCTGGAGCTCTATACGGATATAATCTTCTTTGGACTCTCATTCCATCATTTATCGTTTTGCTTGTTATTCAGGAAATGAATGCCAGAATGGGTATCGTCACTGGAAAAGGTCTCGCTGATCTTATTAGGGAAAATGCCGGAATAAAAGTTACTTTCTTTATTTTTATTGGACTTCTATTAGCAGATATCGGAAATACAACAACTGAATTTGCTGGTGTTGCTGGGAGTATGGAGGTTTTTGGTGTCAGCAAGTATATTTCTGTTCCAACGGTTGGTTTGATGATTTGGGTTTTAGTGACTAAAGGCAATTATAAAATTGCTGAGAGAATTTTCCTGATTTTCAGTGTTTCATTATTAATGTATGTGGTTTCTGCATTAATGGGAAAACCACACTGGAGCGAAATAGGACATTCTATGATTAGTCCAAAACTTGAATTTAATTCTAGCTACATTGCGATGGTTATTGGAATAATAGGAACTACGATTGCTCCTTGGATGCAATTTTACATGCAATCATCTGTGATTGAGAAAAAATTAAAAATGAAAAACTTCAAATACACCTTAATTGATGTATTTGTTGGCTGTGTTGCGACTGTGGTAGTGGCTTTCTTTATTATTGTTGCTTGTGCCTCTACATTGCACGAAAATGGAATTAAAATAAATGAAGCTAAAGATGCTGCTCTAGCATTACAACCATTAGCAGGAACTTTATCATCACAAGCTTTTGCTTTCGGACTCTTTATAGCTTCTATTTTCTCTGCTACTATTTTGCCCTTAGCTACTGCTTTCTACGTATGCGAGGCTTTTGGATTTGAAGCAGGTATAGATAAAAAGTGGAACGAAGCAAGAGAATTCTACATTCTTTATTCTGCAATTCTTGTAATTTCAATGATAATTATTTTAATTCCAAATGCACCATTAATTGCAATAACTCTATGGTCCCAGATTGCAAATGGAATACTATTACCTGTTGTTTTAGTTTGTATGATTTTGCTCGTAAACAATAAAAAAATTATGGGTAAGTATGTCAATAAACCACTCAATAATATTATCGGTTGGACTGCAGTAATTGTATTAATTGGATTATCAATGACTTTGTTAATAATGCAAATATTTTAATTTGCCTCCTCGGCACATTTTTTGTAAATTCACATCCAAATTTTTACAATGAGGAAATTCATTATTCTTTTTCTGTTTATATTTTCATGCACGTTATTAAATGCGCAAGATTTTGTGCAGGATATCAAAGGAAAAGTAACTGATGTTGATTCAAAAATGCCACTCTGGGGTGCCGCAGTTATGGTGGTTGATTCGAAACCACTAATTGGCTGTGTTACAGATTCTGCCGGTGATTTTAAATTAAAAAACGTTCCTCTTGGACGCCAAAATATTAAAATTTCATTTATTGGATACGAACAAGCTCTCGTTCAAAATGTAATGGTTTCCTCAGGAAAGGATGTGGTTATTAGCGTTCAAATGACTGAAGCGATAACCAAGGTTAAAGAAGTTCAAATAATTGCAAAATTAGATAAAGACAAAGCCATGAACTCAATGGCAACAATCAGTGCCCGTCCTTTCAGTATTGAAGAAGCCCAGCGTTTTGCCGGTGGTTTGACCGATCCATCCAGAATGGCTCAAGCTTTTGCTGGAGTTTCTTCCACTTCCAATAGTAATAACGAAATTGTTGTTAGAGGAAATTCTCCGAAAGGTTTGCTTTGGCGAATTGAAGGTATCGAAATTCCAAACCCAAACCATTTTCGCGAAGATGAAGGCGCCTCTGGTGGCGGCGTTTGCATTCTTAGTTCGAATGTAATTTCAAATTCTGATTTTTTCACCAGCGCCTTCCCTGCCGAATATGGAAACGCTCTATCAGGAGTTTTCGATTTAAATCTAAGAAAAGGAAATGATGAGAAAAAAGAATATTCAATTGTTGCAAGTGTTGTAGGAACTGAAGTTTCATTAGAAGGTCCTTTCTCAAAAAAACAAAAATCATCGTATTTAGTTAATTATAGATATTCAACCTTTTCATTATTGGATAAAATGGGAATCAAAGTTTCTAATGAAAATATCATTCCTAAGTTTCAGGACCTTACCATGAATTTGAATTTCCCAACCAGAAAATTTGGTAACACCTCTATTTTCGCCATTTATGGGAATAGCAGTTCCGGAATTTCTTCAATAAAAGATTCCACCTTGCTTTTAAATAAAGAAAATAGATATGAAGAATTTGATAAAGGCGCCGTATGGATTGGTGGAATTACCAACCATTATTTGTTTCCAAACAAAAAAACCTATCTAAAAACCGTGCTGTCTTTAATGGGCGAAGAGAATATGATGACCAACGACACGATGGATTTCAATTTCAACAACCATCGAATTTACGATGAAAGTATGAATTACCAAACCTATCGAGCTTCGATTTTGCTCAATCATAAATTCAATTCGAAAAACACGATAAGAACCGGTTTTATTTTCTCTAATGAAAACTACGATTTATATTCTTCTGGTCTTGATTTTGAAACAAACCAAAACCAAACAATTTTCGATAATCAAGGAAGTACCAACGTATTACAAGCTTACACTCAATGGAAATTCAGAATCAACGACAAACTTAACCTCAACTCTGGTTTGCATTATTTGTATTTTGCACTTAACAATCATCAATCTCTAGAACCACGTTTGGGCTTGGTATGGCAAATTAATAGCCGTCAATCATTAAGTACTGGAATTGGTTTGCATTCGAGAATTGAACCAATTTCGGTTTATCTAACTCAAATTCCAAAATTTGAAGGAGATTTGCAACAACCCAATAAAAATTTAGGTTTTTCAAAAGCATTCCACAATGTTTTGGGCTACGATTTTGCATTTACTGAAGATTTGCATCTGAAAGCTGAAATTTATTATCAATTTTTATACGACATTCCAATTGTTGATAGCTTGAATAGCAATTTTTCCATTTTAAATATGCGTTATGGATTTGTTACAGTTCCTCTTGATAATAAAGGAACCGGACAAAATTATGGATTGGATTTAACCTTTGAAAAGTATTTCACCAAAGGCTTTTACTTTTTAATTACCGGTTCACTTTTCGATTCAAAATACACCGCTGGCGACCAAAAACTCTATAATACTGCATTTAATGGGAATTATATTTTTAATGCTTTAGGAGGAAAAGAGTTTTCACTTGGAAAAAAGAGTAATTCGCTCCTCGGAGTAAATGCCAGAATTTTGTACAAAGGCGGAATGCGCTATCAGGAAATTGATTTGGCAAAATCCAATCTTGCAGGAGAAGTTGTTTATTCAAGTGAAGGTAATTTCACGAAAAGATCCGCAGATTATTACAATCTGGATCTAGGTATCAACCTGAAACGAAATCGCGAAAAATTCTCCTGGACGGTTTCTTTGGATGTTCAAAATGTTACCAATAAAAATAATTTAATTGGAGTAAAATACAATAAGTACACTGGAAGTATAAAATCTGAATATGACTTACTAATTTTACCAGTACTTAGTTATAGAATTGATTTTTAGAAAGCTTTTACAATTAAAAAACCAATATAAGTAGCTGCAATTCCGACGATTACACTCAATCCGGTATAGAGCAGCACTTGAAGCAAAGCTCCGGAATTTATCAATTGAACGTTATCATTAGTAAAACTCGAAAATGTGGTAAATCCACCACAAAAACCGATTGTAAGAAATAAACGTAATTCTGGTGAGATGATATTTTGCTTGTCGGAAAGGCCTAAAAACAATCCAATCAACAAACAACCAACAATATTTACCATTAAAGTACCGATTGGAAATATTGAAGTGCTCTTATTCTGTATTATTGCAGCAATTAAATACCTGGCAATACTTCCGATAAAACCACCAAGTCCAACCAATAATATTGATCTCATTTTTCATTAATTAATGAAAGCAAATTTATTTAAAATATTGATGGTAGCAATTATAATTTTTTTGCTAAATAAAAGTTTCCATTCTAAAACCAATTCTTTTTTGGGCTAAAGCCCTCATGCTTTTTACTATTTATTTTATCCACGACCTGAAGGTCGTGGCAAATTAAAATTACATTTTATCTATTTACAAAATATTTGGATTTCTTTTTTCCAATTTCGCCATCAATATCAAAATTAAAGAAATTTGTTTGGTGGATTTTAATAGCCACGCCATTTATGGCGTGGTTATTAAGAGTTAACAAATCACATGGACTTTAGTCCAAAAACTTTTGTTTAATAATCTGCATTTTAGAATTCAAATTTCATTTACATTTGTAAAAAAATTAAGGTTATGGCAAAATTTGGAAAATGGATTGGTGGCGGACTCGGTTGGGCTTTTGGTGGTCCGATTGGAGCAATAATCGGCTTCATATTAGGAAGTGCAATTGATAGCATTCAGGTTTTACCAACTAAAGGAAATGCAACCCATTCTGGAGATTTCACTGTCAGTTTATTAGTTCTTGCCGCTGCAGTAATGAAAGCTGACGGAAAGCTATTAAAATCTGAACTTAATTTTATCAGAGATTTTTTCTCAAAGCAATTTGGTCAAGTAAAAACTGACCAACAAATGCAAATGTTTAAGGAAATCTTGAAACAAGAAATCCCTGTTCAGCAAGTTTGCTTGCAAATTAAACACAATATGGATATTTCGTCACGATTACAATTACTTCACTTCCTTTTCGGAATTGCAGCAGCTGATGGCGAAATTCATCCAAATGAAATAAATGTTATTCAAACCATTGCCAGATATTTAGGAATCACGCAAGCCGATTATCAGTCCATACATGCCATGTTCGAGAAAACTACGGATGCCTCGCTTTATACTATTTTAGAAATTTCGCCTGATGCAACTGATGACGAAGTAAAAAAAGCATATCGAAAAATGGCAATCAAATACCATCCTGATAAAGTTGGACATCTAGGCGAGGACTACCAAAATGCGGCAAAAGAAAAATTCCAGCAATTGAATGCAGCTTACGAAGAAATTAAAAAGAGAAGAGGAATCGTTTAATTTTCAAAAGCTCGGTTTAAGAAATCATTCATTGGCTTTAGCTGCTTGAATACTTCCATCACTTTTTTAAAAAAATCCTTAGAACTCAATTCCGAATCTTTAATTTCATGAATAACGAAATAATGCTTGTGTTTTAAAAGCTCTATTTCAGGAAAATCAGCAGGAAAATCTTTTGGAGGATTTTTCAATTTCTCACCACTAAGTCCTGCAGGAAATGCTTTTTTAAAACCTTTGTCATTAATAATACCTTTGAATTCAGCAGAATTATAATAAATCTCTTTTCTAAGCAATTTCAAAACAGGAGTTTCGGGCATATAAATCCCACCGCTTAAGAAACAACCACCTGGTTCGATATGCAAATAATAGCAAGGTTTTATACTTTTGCGGCCTCCTGGAGCGAAAACAGCTCCCATATTGGTTTTATATGGAGACTTATCATGTGAAAACCGAACATCTCTATAAATTCGGAACATACAATCTTTTGGGTCCTGATTTCCGATTTTGGGATCGAAAAGATTAATTTCAGGACTTAATTTTAATACTGCCTCTTTAATTTCTTGATTAGCAGCCTGATATTTCGATTTATTGGCATTAAACCATTCGCGGTTATTATTTTGCGAAAGTTCCGTTAAAAACGCTATTACTTTTTCTGTAAACATAATTTGATTTTTATACCGTCATTGCGAACAAAATGAAGCAATCTAAGTTTTCGTAAATTAGATTGCTTCGTCATTCTTCCCTGCGATAGGCTCAGGGCAACGCCTCGCAATGACGAGTTGGTTAATTTTACTTAAAAAATTCAAGATTTCTATTCTTCTTTATAAATATAACAAGTATTTTTCAATAATGGCCGCGACACTTCAAGGCGTTCTTTTTCGTTTTGAATATTAAAATCCCTGCTCATCAAACCAAAGCCTTGATCGTAGCCAATCATAACAGTAGCTGCAAAATTGATGGTTTCTAAAACCAGTTCGCGCAAATGCACACAACCATCGCTTCCACCAATAATTTGCGAAACCACTCGGGTAATACCTCTTTCGATTTTTACCCCAACTAAAAGTTTTGCTTTTTGAGCAACATTGGTGCACAATGTATGCGGATGATTTGCAAATTCACTTTTTGAGGCAATTATTTCCCGTGTTTTTGGATCAATTTGTATGTTCAAACGGATTAAATGGTATGGATC
>JACAAW010000140.1 GCA_013377115.1 Bacteroidota bacterium
TGTTATTCCTTGGTTGCATACCAAACCGCATATTTAAAAGCTCATTATCCCGCTGAATATATGGCGGCGGTTCTAAGCAGAAATGTAAATGATTTGACGAAAATTACCCAATTTATGGACGAATCCAAAAAAATTGGGATTCCAGTTCTAAGTCCAGATATTAATGAAAGTCAATTAAACTTTTTTGTGAATACTGCAGGCGCAATTAGATTTGGTTTATGCGCAGTAAAAGGAATTGGTGAAGCTGCCGTTGAATCAATAATTGAAGAAAGAAATGCAAATGGTCCATTTACGGATGCATTTGATTTGGTGAAAAGAATCAATTTACGAACTGTGAATAAAAGGTGTATTGATGCGATGGTAATGTCGGGTGCATTTGACAGTTTTGAGAATTCGCATAGGGCTCAGTATTTTTTCCAAGAACATTCTGAAGATTCTTCCTTCATTGAAAAAATTATTAAACACGGAAATAATGTTCAAGGACAAGCAGATTCGGCACAACATTCACTTTTTGGAGAAGAAGAGGAAGTTCAAATTTCTGATCCAAAATTGCCAGTTTGTGAACCATGGACTAAATTACAACAATTAAAATTAGAACGAGAAGTTACTGGAATTTACCTTTCGGGGCATCCGCTTGACGATTTCAGAATTGAAATGAATAATTTCTGCAATGTAAAAATTCAGAGAATTAATGAAGATTTAAAATCACTGAAAGGTCGCGAATTGAGTTTTGCGGGGATTATCACTTCTATGGCCCATAAAACAACCAAGACTGGAAAACCTTTTGGAAGTTTTGTTTTAGAAGATTATACAGACACTCTTCAATTGGCTGTTTTTTCGGAAGATTATTTGAAATTCAAACATTTTTTAGAGGAAGGTTTTTTCTTACATATAAAAGCAAAAGTTCAGAACCGCTATAGCTCTGATATTTTAGAAATAAAAATACAATCAATTTCTCTTTTGCAAAGCATCCTCGAAAAAAACTTCCGTGGAGTTACCATCCAGATGCATTTAGAAGAAATTAATGAGAAGGTTACTGAGAATATTTTAAAACTTGCTAAAGTGCATTCAGGTAAATCGTTTCTAAAATTGAATGTTTATGACAATATTGAAAATCTGAATCTAACCATGAGTTCAAAAAAATACGCCGTAAATTCTAATTTTGCCAAGAGTTTAGATTCCGCAGGATTTCGACTAAAAATTGAGTAAATGGTGGCACAAAAAACAAAAGCCCGAGAAGAATTCTCTCGGACCTTCGCTACGAAAAAGCAAGCACGTTGAAAACACTTATTCTGTTAAAAAAGCACATCCTAAAACTACCCAAAGTCCTTTTTTTTGTTTTGGTAGTATTGTTCTTACCCTGAGCCATAACAGTTTCTGCAGGTGCTTATTTTTATTTGGTACCGGTGGTTCATAATGATGATAATTGAGGAGAAAAGGTAGCGGTGGAATTGATAAGTTATTTTTTTTCTTTTTCTTTTGTCATTGCTACAAAAGAAACAAAAAATCTAGGCAAAACTATTGCCTGCGCGCTCTTTTCGATTATTGAATTTTCTAATAAAGCGAGTAAACTTCTTTACTGAAAATTCAATAATTGAAAATTCACTTCCAACCTTGACACCGAGTTTTGCCAAGGCTTACGCACGTTTTTTCTGCGAAAAAATGAAGGAGTTGGACTCACCTTAGTATAATTGGAATAAAATGGCTTAGTTGTTTGGGCGTTGGCATAAAACCTTTTCGTTTTTGCATAGCAAAAAAGGATTGGCCTTTTGCAAATTTAGTAGTTTTCGAAGGATGGCTCAAAACAAGAGGCTTTTAGCTAGTGATAAGTGAGCTCGGGCAGGAAAAGCGATGGCGCGGCTCTTATCACGCGGCAAGAGACGACCTGTAGAAATAGTCAAACTACAAATAGGTATAATTTGTTTGGCTATTCAATAGGACAAATAAAAAACAAATTATTCTCCTATTAAAACAAGAAATTTACAATCGGCCTTGATTTTTGGTTCTTTTGATCAAGCAAAACGAACATTGACAAACCAATTTATTTTCATTAGCCTAAATTCCTTTTTCTGCGAAAATGAGAAATTTACCTTTACTGCGCTCTCTTTCACAAATAATGAAAATTTAAATAAAGTGGTTTTTGCATTGCCATTATAAATTAAATAAAAAGCCCCAAAAGTAAATACTTTTGGGGCTTTTTATTTAGTGTAGTTCGGATTATTGAACCTGAACTTTAATGTTTGATTGTTTTCCTGTAACTTGGTCAACAACTTGAATCATATATAAACCAGCACTTCTATCAGAAAGATTAATTACTTCTGAAGTGTTGTTGGTAGTTGTTTTATAAACTAAACTTCCATTATTTGAATAAACTCTGATTTCTTTTGAGTTTTGATTACCTGAATTAATGTTAATCAATCCATTTGTAGGATTTGGATACACTTTAATTTCAGAAGTGTTGTTTTCAATTGCAGAAGTCCCAACAAAAAATGGTGTAACAGTAGCCCAGTCCAAACCAACCCTGATTTCGTCCTGATCAATAAAGGGAGTTTCTACATCAGAATCTTGTCTAACGAAGATTCTATCAACAACTGTCATATCAGTTCCAGCATTCGTCATAGTTAAAGTTGGAGTTGGTGCAGTTAATGCTCCAAAAGTTGCACCAGCTGGATTAATCCACATATTTACAACATCATTAGTAGTTCCGGAAACCATTTCATATGAAACAACAACAAAAACTGGAGTATTTAATGGGTAAGTTGAAGTAGATAAAACTGTAGAAAGAATAGGAGTTGTTTTTGCATTCAATCCAATTTTATATTCAGTTCCTACTTTCTTTGTCCAGATAGTTGCTCCAAAAATAGTGGTACTTGAACCAAAACCTGAAAAATATCCTAAAGAATCGGAAGTACCTAAACTAGAAACTTGCATAATAAATGAATAATAAACAGTTCCTGCTGATTGAGAAGTAAATAACCTTTGGAAATCTCTACCTAATCCGTTGAATGAAATCTTTTCACCAATAGAAGGTAATAAAGGAGGATAAGATAAACTTCCTGCTGTTACAAAAATCTGGTCTCCACTATTAATTCCTGTCCAGCCGTGAGGTACCAATGTGTCTCCAACAGGATAGTTAAATGGTTCATAAAGCAATTCAGCTACAGGTGTAGGTTGATTTGTTAAAGTAATATCTAAAACTCCAAATACTCCTGAAGCATCATTTGCAGTGGCTTTTACCGTAACAATACCATTAGTTGCAGCAGTAAGTAAACCAGCTGCATCAATTGTTGCTTGCCCTGTTCCATTAGTAACGCTCCATGTATAAGTTTGATTAGTTGCATTAGCTGGAAGAACAGCAGCACTCATTTGCAAGGTTCCTAATGGGGTTGAAATGGTCGTTGCTCCAAGCGCTCCTGTAACAGTAATACTTGAAACTAAAACAAGCTGATTAGAAATTGTGATATCTAATGTTCCAAAAACACCAGAACCATCATTTGCAGTTGCTGTTACGGTAACTATCCCATTTGCAACAGCGGTAAGTAAACCAGTAGCACTAATTGTTCCTTGACCGGTGCCATTTGTAACACTCCAAGTAACAGTTTGATCAGTTGCATTTACTGGAAGAACTGCAGCACTCATTTGCAATATTCCTGCTAAAGTTGTTATTGTAGTTGCATTTCCCGCACCAGTAACAACAATACTTGTAACCAAAACAACTGGAGCTTGATTTGAAAGTGTAATATCCAATGTTCCAAAAACGCCAGAGCCATCATTTGCTGTTGCTTTAACAGTAACAATTCCATCTGCCACTGCTGTTAATAATCCAGTTGCATCAATTGTTGCTTGTCCTGTTCCATTAACAACACTCCAGGTATAAGTTTGATCTGTAGCATTAACAGGAAGAACTGCAGCACTCATTTGTAAAGTACCTCCTTGTGTTGTAATTGTAGTTGCTCCTAATGCACCAGTTACTGTAATACTTGTTACTGGAATAGTAACAACTCCAGCAGGAGTGACATCAGCCCAAGTAGTTCCAACCCTAATTTCGTCCTGGTCAATAAAAGGAGTATTTATTGCATTGTCTTGTCTAATAAAGAATCTGTCAACTGCAGCTAAATCAACGAGAGCATTTGTAGCTGTAAAAGTAGGAGCTGGTGCACTTGCTAAACCTAAAGTTGCAGGTGCAGGATTGATCCATACATTAACAACATCATTTGTTGCTCCAGCAACCATCTCATAAGAAGCTACAACAAGAATAGGAGTATTAATTGGGTAAGCTACACTCCATTGTGTATTTGCAGCAGTCGTTCTTGGGTTAATTCCTATTTGAAAATCAGTACCTGATTGTCTTGTCCACATTGTTGACCCAAATGTTGTTCCATTCGCTGCCAATCCTGCAAAATAACCGCCAGTAGCACCTAAAGTTCCCAAACTTGATACTTGCATAATGAAAGAATAATAAACAGTTCCAGCTGATTGAGAAGTAAATGTTTTTTGAAAATCTCTACCTGTTCCACTAAAAGAAATTTTCTGCCCAGTTGAAGCTGCAAGACCGTTGTAACTTAAACTTCCAGGTGTTACATAAATCTGATCTCCAGTGTTTACTTGTGTCCATCCATGAAGATTTAATGTGTCTCCAACAGGGTAACTAAATGGTTCGTAAAACATTAAACTTGAAGGAACAATTTGGTTGGTGATTGTAATATCTAGAGTTCCAAAAACACCTGAACCATCATTTGCTGTGGCTTTTACTGTAACGATTCCATCTGCAACTGCAGTAAGAAGACCTGTTGCATTAATGGTACCTTGACCAGTTCCATTGGTTACACTCCAAGTATAAGTTTGATTTGTTGCATTTACTGGAAGAACAGCAGCGCTCATTTGCAATGTTCCTGCATTTGTTGTTATTGTAGTTGCTCCTAAAGCACCAGTAACTGTTATTCCAGAAACCAATACTGTCTGATTTGAAATTGTAATATCCAATGTTCCAAAAACTCCAGAACCATCATTTGCAGTAGCTTTTACTGTAACAATTCCGTCAGCAACAGCCGTTAATAATCCGGCACCATCAATTGTCGCTTGACCAGTTCCATTAATTACACTCCAGGTAACCGTTTGATCTGTTGCATTTACAGGAAGAATAGCAGCACTCATTTGTAAAGTACCAGCATATGTTGTAATTGTTGTTGCACCTAAAGCACCTGTAACAGTGATTCCTGTAACAAATACAATTTGATTACTTATTGTAATATCAAGAGTTCCAAAAACACCAGATCCATCATTTGCAAGAGCTTTTACTGTTACAACACCATTTGTAATTGCAGTTAATAAGCCTGTTGGACTTATTGAAGCAGTACCAGTTCCATTAATTACACTCCATGTTACTGTTTGGTTTGCTGCATTTACAGGAAGGATGGCAGCATTCATTTGCAAGGTACCTCCATTTGTGCTAATAGTTGTTGCATTTCCAGCGCCAGTAACAACAATACTTGAAACTAAAACTGGAGGAGACTGATTTGACAATGTAATCACCAAAGTTCCAAAAACTCCTGAAATATCATTAGCTGTGGCTTTAACCGTAACAGTACCATCTGTTAAAGCTGAAAGAAGTCCTGAACCATTAATAGTTGCGGTTCCTGTTCCATTAATTACGCTCCAGGTAACAGTTTGATCAGTTGCATTTACTGGAAGAATTGCAGCATTCATTTGTAAGGTGCCAGCGAGAGTTGTAATTGTGGTTGCTCCACCAAAACCAGTAACAGTAATACTTGTCACTAAAATATTTTGATTACTTAAAGTAATTATTGCTTCACCAAAAACACCAGAACCATCATTAGCAGTGGCTCTTACTGTAACTGTTCCATTTGAAACAGCTGTTAATAAACCAGTACCATTAATTGTTGCAGTTCCAGTTCCATTAATTACACTCCAAGTAACTGTTTGATTTGTTGCATTTACTGGGAGTATAGCACTATTCATTTGCAATGTTCCGGCATTTGTTGTTATTGTAGTTGCTCCTAAAGCACCTGTAACAGTTATACTTGAAACTAAAACTGTTTGATTTGAAATTGTAATTACCAATGTTCCAAAAACACCTGAACCGTCATTTGCGGTGGCTTTAACGGTAACAATTCCATCTGCAACAGCAGTTAATAATCCAGTTGGACTTATTGTTGCTTGACCAGTTCCATTAACGACACTCCAAGTATAAGTTTGATCTGTTGCATTAATTGGAAGAATTGCTGCACTCATTTGTAAAGTCCCGGCGAATGTTGATATTGTTGTTGCTCCTAAAGCACCAGTAACAGTAATACTTGAAACAGGAATTGTAGCAACTGCAGCTGGTGTGACATCAGCCCAAGTTAAGCCAACTCTGATTTCATCAATTTGGGCTTTTGGAGTTGTCCCTGAATTTCTTAAGTAGATTGAGCCTAAACCGGTAACAGGAGCAGTGTTATTTGTGTTTACCACAGAACCTGCAGGTTCAGTTCCTCCAAAAGAAGTTGACACTGGATCAATCCATAAAGTAGCGGTAGTTGGTGAAGTGCCCCTATCAAATTTTACAACAACAAGATAGGTTTGACCAAAATTTAAATCTTGTGCAAACTCAGTATAAGTGTTTGTTCCAGTTGGAGCATTTAAAACGCCAAAACGAAAATTTGCGCCGGCATTAACTGATTTTATTCCTAATCGGCCACCAAATGAATTAACGGCGGAACCAGAAGTAGCACCAAATCCTAAAAAATGATCATACGTGGTTGCCGATATTTGTGTGTTATCAATCACCTTAACAAGTGCCGAATAATATGCGACGGTACTAGCTGTAGTAATTGGAGTATTAATATCTCTGTCTGTTAAATTTGCATTGCTAAAAAAGTACACCATCTCACCAGCAGAAGATTGAAGTCCCGGAAAAGAAAGACTTCCTGCAGTTAAATCAATAGTTGTAGTATGCCCAGCAACAACACTATGCGTCATCCAATTATTGGATGAAGACCCTGCATTTCCATTACCTCCAATATAACCAGGAAGTGGATAACTAAATGTCTCATGCAAAAGCAACTGGCTGTAGCTTTTAGTCTGAGCAAAAACTGCTAAAACAATTAGCATTAAAATAAAATAACTTTTTTTCATGATTTTTTACTTTTAATTTATATTAGATTTTCTTTTAAATATTTTTTTTTTTTGGGGGACACAAAGTTAATTAATGTTTTCAAAAAACTAATTACTTTTAGTATTTATTCTCATTCTAAATCGCTAAAAAAACTATCCTGATTCCTATAATTTTTATAGCAAATTCACGTTTAATGATTTATTATTCTTGTTTAGGAAGTTTAAAAACAAAATTATAAATTTGCCTTAAATCAAAATCAAAATGCAGGTTAAGAAATCTTTAAGTTTTTGTGTCTTATTTATTATAATATTTGCCTCTTTTAATTTATTCGCACAAAAGGAGAAACCCATTCGTGTTGAAATAGAAGCAAAATCAAATTCAGACTCCTATAAAATTATTCCTTTCGGAAAAAAAGGTGTTGTTCTTTTTTATCAAAGCGATGAGGTTATTGACAAGCAAAACTACAGATGGTACGTTACACTTTTCGACACGAAATTCAAAGAAGTATGGAGTTCTGAATTTCCAGTATTCAAATCAATGGACCTAAGATTTTTTGATTACAACGAAACTAAAGTCTACCTCTACCTCGAAAAGAAAAAAGAAAACTATCTTAAAGCAGATTATCAAATTATCACGATTTCAATAAACGACGGAAACGTGAAATCAACCAATGGCATTTTTCCTAAATCAACATATATTGATGATTTCAAGGTTGCGGATAACATTGCATTCGTTGGTGGCAGAACGATTCCTAGTAGAGGAAGCTATCTTGCTCAAACTTTACTTTCATTTACATTTATCCCTTTAATTACTGGCTTGAATGTGAATAAATACCATTCAGCACTATATGGAATTGATTTGAATAAGGGAGGCATTAAAACAATCCCGACTGAATACGAAGGCCAATCCTGGGTTGAAAGTATTTTATATAGTGATACTTCAAAAAATTTCAGTGTAAATATTAGGAATCACATTCCTAAAAAAACAAACAATATGTTTGTAAATGACTATAATGAATCGGGTTTATTATTGAGTTCAACAAATTTACAATCAAACCATCCAACCAGAAAACTCAATACTGGGAAAATGTTTCCATTGGGCAATAATTCAAAAATAGTAATTGGAACTTATAATAATGCAGTGAAAGGCAGAAAAGCAAATCCAGCATTTTTTGGTTTTAATGAAGAATCAACTGGAATTTATTTTGCAAAAATTGAAAATAACCAGCAAAAATTTGTCAACTTTTATAATTTTGCCGACTTTAAAACATTTTTCAGTTATATCAATGATAAAAGAGCTGCACGATTAAAACTCAAAGCACTAAAAAAACAAAGCAAAGGAAAAGAACTCAGCTTTAATTACAAACTTCTTTTGCACGATATTATCCAAACCAAAAACCAAACAATTGTAATTGCTGAAGCGTATTATCCTGAATACCACACCGTTTCGTACACTTCCTACGATGCTTATGGAAGACCATATACAAATACTTACCAAGTTTTTGATGGCTATAGATATACAAATGCGCTTGTTGCAAGCTTTAACGAAGAAGGAAAATTACTTTGGGACAATAGCTTCGAAATATGGAATATTTTAACCTATAATTTAAAAGAAAGAGTAAAAGTACTTTTTGATAATGATGATATTATTTTAGCTTACAGCAGTGAAGGAAATATTGCTTCTAAAATAATCAGAAACAATCAAGTAATAGAAGGAAAAACCTATACAAAAATTCAAACGAATTATAATAATGATAAATTAATTACTGACTTTAATAGCGATATGGAATTTTGGTATGGTAATTATTTTATTTCTTACGGTTATCAGAAAATAAAAAACACTTCGGCAACAGAGAAATCAAAAAGAACCGTTTTCTATTTCAATAAAATTGCCTTCGAATAAAGAGTTATTTTTTGCATAATACCATCAAACCATCTCTAATCGGCAAAAGAACATTGGTTACACGGTCATCATTTTGAACGAAATCATTGAATTCCATTATTGATTTGGTTTCTTTATCATTTAATTTCACTTCCTGAACAACTTTCCCGCTCCAAAGCACATTATCTGCAATAATAAATCCGCCTGGCCGCAATTTAGGGAAAACCAAATAATAATAATTCAAATAGTTTTCTTTGTCGGCATCAATAAATATTAAATCAAATTCTTCGTCAATTGTGGGTATAATATCTAAAGCTTCGCCAATATATTGTTTTACTTTATTCTGAATTCCTGCTTCATTAAAATAGGAATTTGCAATTTCCTCCAATTCTTCATTATTATCAATTGTATGAAGCGTTCCACCATCAACCAATCCTTCAACTAAACAAATTGCAGAATAACCAGTGTAAGTACCTATTTCGAGAATTTGTTTTGGCCTGATCATCAAACTCAGCATTTCTAATAATGCCCCTTGGAAATGACCTGACAACATTCTTGGCCGAAGAACTTTTGAATATGTTTCTCTATTTAATTTCTTTAAAATATCTGATTCTTCACGAGTATGATGATTTGCATATTTCTGAATTTCCTCGTTTATCATTATTTATTTAGAATTAAAAAGTAAGACACTTAATTTTTCTTTATCAAAAACCTCATTGGCAACGTCCAATATTTCGTCAGATTGTAAGGCATTTATTTTAGAATGGATTTCTTCGATGCTGTCGACTTTATTAAATACGAGTAAGCTCTTTCCCATTGAAAGCATTTCATTTAAATTTGATTCATATGAAATTGCAATCTGACCTAACATTTGTTGCTTGGCTCTTGATAGTTGAAGAGTTCCTAGTTTTTGCTCCCTAAATTTT
>JACAAW010000141.1 GCA_013377115.1 Bacteroidota bacterium
GAAAATTTCCCAAAAGAAGAAATTGTAAATTATGTAAAGGAAATTTATAAACCATTTACTGCAATTCAGATTTCAGAAAAAATTGCTGAGATGGTAAAGGATAAGGATATCAATGCTGAGGTTCAAGTTATTTACCAAACAATAGAAGATTTGCATATTGCCTGTCCTGATAATAAAGGAGATTGGTATTTTACAGGAAATTACCCAACTCCAGGAGGCAATAAAGTGGTGAATAAATCCTTCATTAATTATGTTGAAGGCAAAAACATTAGAGCATATTAAAATTAAAATTATTCAAACTGCATTTTCTGCATTCAACTGATATTGCCTTGTAAATGGTATTAATTTACAACAGTATTATGTCCTGCGTTTCCACCCCACATAGGCCAACCAGTAATGGTTTTGTCTTTGGTGTCGATTGAAACAAATTTTCCTTTCGAAGTGCTGCAATAAATCCAACCATCATTTACCAATGGTGGTGTATCTGTTGACGCAATATTTGGGTAATCTTTTAGAATTGAGCCACTTGAAGGATCAAAAATTTGAATATTTCCATTTTGGGTTATGATAATTACTTTATTCCCAGCAATTATTGGACTTGATGCAAATGGTTTCGTAAGATCAGGTTCTTTTATGGTAATTTGTGAGGACCAAATAACCGAACC
The DNA here is from genome assembly GCA_013377115.1 of Bacteroidota bacterium. Taxonomy (GTDB): domain Bacteria; phylum Bacteroidota; class Bacteroidia; order Bacteroidales; family CG2-30-32-10; genus Cfx2-01. The sequence continues at coordinate 666 of JACAAW010000141.1, forward strand.
ATCTTCTGGATTGGAACAAATTAACTTGTCTCCCATGGTATTGTAATTTTTGTTTTTATAACTAACCAATCTGCTTCCACTAACATTCATTTCGTTAAAAGCAGAGGTACCTTGAGGTAAATTCTTTGTTGTTAAATTAGAAAACACTTTTACGAAGGACAAATCACTTGCATTATAAACAGTTACAACTTCCATATTCTGATTCGATTTGTCTATTGCACTGATGTACACTTTGTTATTTGCAATTGTTGGAGGGGTAATTGCTTTTGCATCCTGCATTTTAATTAAATCACCTTTAGCTTGATCAAATAAATATAATTTGCCAGAAAGGGAACTCAAATATACCTTGTCACCACTGATAACTGGCGAACCCATTGCTTCAGCATCAAGCCAATTTTGCCAAACAATTTTTCCTGTTCTTAAATCAAAACAAACCAAGGCAAATTTTTTGTTTTCCGACCCAGGTCCTTGAGCATCAATATCATTTGGATAAACAGCATAAACTTTTCCATTTGAAACAGATGGTGTAGAGTAAATGATGGGTCCTAACCATTTTGACCATAGTAAATTTCCGGCAATTGCATCAATTGCATAAAGTGTGCATGAATAAGTATTAATTAATACGATTCCATTGTCGTAAACCGCTGATGAAGCGCCACTTTCGGCCAATGTCATTCCCCAATTAAACAATCCTGTTTTTGCATCGAAACTAAAAAAATCAGGAGAATAAAAACCTCCACTTACAAACATTTTCCCTCCACCAATCGCTGGAGCGGAGGCATTTCCTTCTTTTTCTAATTTAATATTATAACCATTTACGGTTTTTTCTAGATAGTCTTTCCATATTCCACGTTTGGTAACTTTGCTTTCCATAAACTCAGTCATAAATCCATTTTTATCCCTTTTAACTTGGGCATAATGGTTTTCAATATTTTTGCTACCAAGATAACTGCTTTCTACCTCAATCGTTCTGAAACCAAAATCTTGTTTTATGTTAAACATGTCTATTTCATATTCGTATTTAAAATTCATTACATATTTAAATCCTTTTGGAAGCAGAAAATAGGCATTTCCTTGATTGTCAGTTTTTGCTGCGTAGACTTTATTGCTTCCAGGAATATTAAAAGTAATTACTTCATCTGGAAGGGCTTGTTTTTCTTTGTCACTCAAAAAAACATGCAAATAAGCACGGCCGGTTGTTGGACCCGTTCCAACAGGAAGATTTTGATAAACAGTATCATTTGAAATTCTTTCATCAACTTTTGTTTGTTCGTATTGATAAGAGTTTACAGTCATTGCTCCGCCTAAATTATCAGCCTGAATACTTGTAAAGTTATCGTATTGTTCAATTCCTAAAGTATAGGTTTGAGCAGCTGGCACCATAAATCGAGCTTCACCTGATTTATCTGTCTTTCCTAAATAAACCTTATGAATCTTTTCACAAACTAAGCGAACGGGTACATTTGTGACTGCCATTTTTTTTCTAGTTGTAAGTTTAATGGTCATGAATTGCTCCGTTGCAGAAGGATTAGCGTCTTTACCAATGTTCTGGGCAAGGGTGTCATATTTTATTGTTCTATCAATTGAAATTTCGGAAGATTGATAAACGATTTCTTTTATGATATTTATTTTTCCATAAGAAGGAACTAAAATTTCAGCAATATTTGGAATCGTTTTCAGATGAACGAAATAGGTATTTCCGCTGAGAATTTCGAAAGAGACCTTTCCAAATTTATCGGCAACATTGCAAACTTTTGATTTTGTTGCTTTGTTTTCTATACAAACATCTCCATATGAGTATGGTTGGTTTGCTATATTCTTAATTTTTAAAATCATCGTTCCTTTTTGATTTGCTTGAGAAAAAACGAAGAATGGAGCTATTGCAAGAAGGAAAATACCAATATATTTTTTCATAGAAAGGGCTTTAAATTTGCTTGTATTATTTAAACGTAATTTTACGAAAATTATTGATTGATAGAAAATTTAAAATTCAGTTTTTTATCATTATTTTTATTTTTAGAATGCATTTTTTTAATGTTGATAAGAGTTTTAAGTATTTTATTTTCTTTCAAAAATATTTTTTAAACGATTTAGTTCTGTTTTTGAATTATTAGTATATTCGCCCATAAATTAATACATCAAGGTATCTTAATAATCAAATATTTCATTATATGTGCAGCACTTCAAGAATACAGGGATTAACTAGTTTAATTGGAAACACTCCTTTAATTGTTGTAAACTTTATGTATAAAGGAGAAAAAAGGAAGATTTATGCTAAGGCAGAAAACTTGAACATGACCGGTAGCATCAAAGATCGAATGGCATTTCATATTCTTACTAAAGCGATTTCTTCCGGACAACTTAAACCAAATTCAATGATTATTGAAGCAACCAGTGGAAATACTGGAATATCAATATCTGCACTTGGAAGGGCTTTGGGACATCCTGTTACCATTTTTATGCCTGATTGGATGAGTGCTGAAAGAATCAATTTGATTAAGGGATTTGGTGCAACAATAAATCTTGTTAGTAAAGAAGAAGGAGGTTTTCTTGGTAGTATTGAAATGGCCAAAGATTTGGCTGCATCCTTAAAAGATTCGTTTTTGCCATGCCAGTTCTCAAATTTAGATAATTCTGAAGCTCATTATTTAACAACTGCGCCAGAATTATGGTGGCAATTACAATTTAGACATCTTGATATAAAAGCTTTTGTTGCTGGTGTTGGCACTGGTGGAACTGTTATGGGAATAGGTCGTTATTTGAAGGAGAAAAATCCTGGTATTTTTGTACATCCTTTAGAACCTTCAAACTCACCAACCTTGACCACTGGATACAAAGTTGGAAAGCATCGAATTCAAGGGATTTCAGACGAATTTATTCCATCAATTGTTGAGTTGAATAAACTGGATTCAGTTGTAAGTGTTGATGATGGAGATTCCATCATTATGGCGCAAAAATTGGCAAATGTTGGTTTAGGTGTTGGAATTTCATCAGGTGCAAACTTTATTGGAGCATTGAAAATTCAAAATGAACTTGGTTCAGATACTATCGTGGCAACTGTATTTCCTGATGATAATAAAAAATATTTGAGTACAGATCTTTTAAGAGACGAACCAGTTAAAGAAGGCTTTTATTCTCCTGATATTGAAATTTTAAGCATCCAATCATTTAAAAGAGTTTGTCAAACCTGCTGCAATCCTTCAGACTGCGCTGAAGCTGAATATTTCTGTAAAACATCTGAAGCAGGTCTTCCTTGTTGTCCCCAGAAAAACTAGCAGAAAAGCAGAAGCTACATTTGTTTTTTTCTCAAATAAAACCATTAAGGTTTGAGAAAATGAATGTTTTTATATAGGTTTGCATCATCAAATTCAACAAAATGGAAGCCTTTTTTGAACAATTTAGAAATAATGTCACAGGAATAAATCAAAAATTTGATACTGCTTACGGCGAAAAATTAATGTTGTATGCAGATTGGATTGCAAGTGGCAGATTGTATCAGCCTATTGAAGAGCGTATTTCTATCGACTTTGGAAATTTTGTCGGCAATACCCATACCGAAACAAGTGAGTCGGGAACAATCATGACTTATTCTTATCATCACTCAAAAGAAATAATTAAAAAACATGTTAATGCCGGTCCAGAAGATGTTTTAATAAGTGCAGGATTTGGAATGACTGGCGTAATCAATAAATTTCAAAGAATATTAGGCTTAAAGGGTTGTGGAATTAACAATTACCAGCCATGTAAAAGTTGTGCTGCCATGCAAAAGAAACCGGTTGTTTTTGTTTCGCATATGGAGCATCATTCAAATCATACTTCTTGGTACGAAACGGTTTGCGATGTTGTTGTTGTTGAGCCTAATGAAGATTTACTTGTTGATCTAAAAAATTGGGAAGACGCTTTAAAAAAATATGAAGACAGACCTTTAAAGTTTGCTTCAATTACAGCCTGTTCCAATGTTACCGGCATTACCACACCATATCATGAAATTGCTGCATTAATGCATAAATATAAAGGTTTGTGTTTTGTTGATTTTGCTGCATCTGCTCCTTATTGTGATATGGATATGCATCCAGAAAATCCTGAACAAGCACTTGATGCCATATTTTTCTCACCTCATAAGTTTTTAGGTGGGCCAGGTTCATCTGGAATTCTTGTTTTTAATAGAAATTTATACCAATTAAAAAGTCCAGATCAACCTGGTGGAGGAACTGTTGATTGGACCAATGCTTGGGGAGAATATAAATATGTTGATGATATTGAATTGCGCGAAGATGGTGGTACTCCAGGGTTTTTACAAACTATAAAAGCTGCTTTGGCAATCAAGCTTAAAGAGCAAATGGGTGTTTCTAATATGAAACAACGCGAGGAAGAATTAGTGAAAATTGCTTTTGAAGGTTTTGAAAAAATAAAAGGTGTTCATATTTTGGCTGATAATGTAAAGGACCGATTAGGAATTATTTCTTTTTATACTGAAGATATTCATTTCAATTTAGTGGTTAGATTGCTTAACGACCGATTTGGCATACAGGTTAGAGGTGGATGCGCTTGCGCTGGAACTTATGGTCATTATCTTCTACATGTTGGACATTCTCAATCAAATGCCATTACAGAAAAAATAAACAAAGGCGACCTTTCAATGAAACCAGGCTGGGTGAGGCTTTCGTTACATCCAACAATGTCCAATTCTGAATTGTTATTTATTATTGATGCCATTCAGCAAATTGTCGAAAACTGCCAAGAATGGGAAAAGGACTATGTTTATTCTCCAAAAACCAACGAATTTGCTCATCGTAATTTTGAAAACAATAAAAAAGACCAAATTAAAAAATGGTTCGAATTGAATTAGGCAATGATGATAAAACGATAATTGTTTTATTTTTAATGCATTTTCCTATTTTTATTTACTCAAATTTATATATTTAATTCCTCCACATTTTATTACATTTGTGCCCTTTTTTGAAGGAAATCATTCATTTAAAATTATTGTATTATGGAAAAAAGTAGAAAAGTTCCAAAAGAAAAAATTGAAAAAACTCAAGTTATCATAAAAAATACCGGAATATCGCAGCGTGAACATTCGGAATTCCACAATTGCCACACAGAGTTAAGCGTTAAACAAGATGTCGCATTTCTTAAACTGGTTTATGGCGATAAATTAAAACTCAGTGAGGCAGATGTAACAAAAGACTTCATCAATAAATTAAAAATAATTAGCAAGGATATTTATTTTTTCCTAGACGCATCCGAAAAGTATTTATCTCCACAAAACTATATCAAAAGCAAAAACGAATTTATCAAATATAAAATACCCAATGCCGATCCAAATTTGTTTTATTTGGCATGGAATGGTTTGATAAAAAATGATAGTTTCAGAAGATTGTTACTTCAAACCTTTAGCATTAGCAAGTTTAGTGATGTCTTATGTCCTCAAAACATTGCTCCTGTTGGTTCAACGCTTACCCGTTATCGTACAAAATTAATTTTAGCCGATGATATGGCAACCAATCCTGATGGCACAAGACGCCTTTCTGGAAGAAAATTGATTGATGGAAGTGGTCTAAGCATGAACGAAGGCATCGTATGGCTTCCTAATGGAAAGGCCTTGCCAATGTTTCCTCAAGCATATGTTCCTATGAATCAAACTCATGTGATAATGATTCGTCACGGAAAATCAATTCATGAATCTGGTGGCGAAAACCCAGAATTTGTGGGCTCCGGACTTTGGGATACATGGGAAAATAATCGAAGAATTTCTGGGTCAAAAAGTAATTTTTTGAAAGAAGAAGGTATTGCCACAGCAAAAGAACTTGGGAAAGATTTTAAAGTTGCAGTTGATATTCTTGATAAAGGTGGTTATCCAATGTGGCTATGGTCAAAAGATGCTCCAATCCAAGTTTTTGGAAGTGAATCAGAAAACACTGATCAAACAGCAAGATATTTTTTACAAGAAGCGGGTTATACAAATATGTCGTTCAATGCGATTTTTGGATTGAATTCTCAAAAATATGGTGCATTAACTTTTCATTTTAAGAATGAAATTTTAGAAGAGGCCTATAAAATATATTGTCCTGGTAAGGAAGTTACTCCTGAAATAAAAGCAAAAGTATCCAAAATGTTTAAAAATCGTTTTTATCATTATCCTGAGGGTGAAACTTTAATTGAAGCCGATTGGAGAATTGCTTATACATTTGTTGAATTACTAAACTCTAATTTAGGAAAACGAATTCTAATTGCCGACCATTCTGGTGCTATTCGCGTTTTCGAAGCAATTATTAGAACACTTGATTTTGCGGAATATAGCACTATTAAAGAAGCTCAAGATTCAATTATGGCATTGTGTTATCAACCAGGTAGGAACTTGAGATACGATTATTTGCAGAAAAAAGAATATCCGCTAAGAAAAAGAAAATAGAAAATGGATATTTCAAATCAAATAATTCACCTTTTCTTATTAGGATTTTTAGGGGTCGTAATTTTTGTTTTAATAATTAAACTTAAGCATTATTACGATTTATCTCAAATCGACGAATTAACCTCGATTAAAAATTATCGAGGTTTTCAAAGGATGATAAGAAAAGCGACAGCAAAAAATAAAAAAAATGGCAAAGAATTCTCTTTTGCAATATTTGATATTGATGAATTTCGGAATTATAATTTAGAAAGTTATGCCTTTGGTGATTGTGTTTTGAAAGAGTTTGTTAAATTCATTAAAAGCGAATTGCCTGAGGATGCTTGTGTTGCAAGATTTAAATTTGGAGATGAATTTATTGTGATGCTTCATTCCGATTTAATAAGCGCAACCGAAAAAATTAATTTTGTTCAGAAAAAATGCAGAGAAAATAGCTTTCTTGACTCGAAAAATCAACGCAATTTTCGAATCAGTTTTTCTTATGGTACAGCCCTTTTTGATAAAAATACCGACACAATTGAAAGCCTTTTGGACAGAACCGAAAAGGCTTTAAAAGAAAGCAAGAAAAATTTAGTTAAGTCTAATTAAATAGCAAACGAGCCAATAATTGATGTTTTCAAATGGAAATATTTTGAACATTACATCAGTTATTTATTTGCAACCGCCCCAAAAAAGAAGTACATTTACAATGATTTTAAAAGGAATTATCGATTAAATACAGCATTTAGTTGTTCTATAATTGATTTTCCACTGAAAACAAATACCAAAAATTTTGTCAAATTTAGGGCTGGACACCCATTCTTAAGTAAATTTAATAATCTGAGAACAAGAATTCTCCAATTTTTTTAATATTAATTTAACCAAGAAATTTATGAAAAATTTAGTTACAATTTTATGTCTTTTTTTATTTTCTTCTATTTTAATCTCTGGCTGTGGAGGCGGAAAATCTAAATCTGAAGATCGCAAAATGAATGCAAGTCTTGATTCTTTAATTACGAATATGGCTGCATGTAAAGAACAAAACACAAATTGTCCTGCTTATACCAAAGCAAGCGAGCAAATTCCAGCAATGGCAAAAGACACAGCTAACAAAAATTTAGTTGAAGATTTGTTTAATGGAATAGCACAGTCAACAAGTGGAGCCAGAAGCGCAGCATGTGCACACGCCATTAATTTTTGGGTTGGTAACAGCGATCATTATAAAAATGCCGCTTATGGAAGAATCGTTTTAGATGCTCTCAAAAAAGAAAAGTATGATGAAAAATCTTATGTTGGATCAACACTTGGCCAATTACTTTCGGGTTGGTTGGTTACAGATGATCAAGCTTTACTAAAAGATATTCATGCCGCAATTAAAGATAATAACACTGAAAAAAGAGGACGTAAAGAATTAATTCGCCTTTCAGGAAAAGAAAGTTTTGCAAAACCAGGACTTCTTGACCTTTTAATCAGCCTTGCTAATGATTCAAAAGAATCCGAAGAAATTCGTGTTGCATGTTTGGGTGTTATTTGGCGTGTTGACGAAAAAAGTCAGGCTAAAAAGGTAGAAGATTTGTATATTGGATTTTTGTCAAATGCTGCTCCTGCAATTGTTGGCGCTTCACTTGAAGGTCTTGGTTATATGAAATCAGTAAATGGCTTTGGAAAAGTTTTAGAAACTATAGAAAAATCTGGTGCTAACGAAGAATATTATTCTTCATCAAGCAGGGCCTTAAATAGTTATATTTCATTTGAAGCTAAAGAAGGTATTGATACCAAAAAGGCATTTAACTTAGCGGTTAAAATGGCAAATAACACAAATTTAAAACCTTATAATAGAAGTTATTATATACTTCCAATAGAAACTTTTGGTGGAAGTGAAGGAAAAAAAGCACTTTCTAAATTGGAAGCAAGTACCGAAAAAGATATTGCAAATCCTGCAAAACAAGCTTTGGAAAGATTAAAAAATAAAAAATAATCAACCTTTCCCCATAATTCCCTGATAAAGAAGAAATTTTCTTTGTCAGGGAATTTCTTTTTCTTCGAATTTGGATAATAGACCAAAATTTAATTTGAATTAAAAAATTTGTAACTAAAATGCAATCGTTGTATATTTGTAAAAAAAAGACAGAATGAATTTGCAAACAAGGAAACTGAATGTAATAGAATATCTTATCAATCTTCAAGACGATAAGATATTTAGCATGATTGAATCTGCGATTTTCGAAAGTAAAAAACAAGAAACAAAAAAAGTAAAATCGCTTACCCAGAAAAATTTAATTGAAAGAGCGAAACGGGCAAATGAAGATTATAAAGCCGGTCGTGTAAAAACTCAAAAACAGATAAAAAAAGAATCAGAAAATTGGTAATTCCATGAAGATAATTTGGTCAGAATTTGCATCTGAAACTCTTCGAGAAATTTACAATTATCATAAAACTGCAGCGGGTGTTAATATTGCCCGAAAAATTAAAACAAGCATTTTTTCAACAACAAAACACTTATTATCCCAACCAGAATATGGACAAATAGAGATTTCTTTAGCCAAAATTAATGAAGGACATCGATATCTGGTTGATGGAAATTATAAAATTGTATATAAAAAAGTGCCTGAAGGAATATTAATTACCGATGTGTTTGATGCACGTCAAGATCCAATAAAAATTAACGATTCGAAAAG
>JACAAW010000142.1 GCA_013377115.1 Bacteroidota bacterium
TTTTATTGTTTTAAATAAATGACAAGGTTTGTATAATCAATGATTGCCTTTCCTGAGGTAAGAATATCTGCACCAATAACACCATCAATTTCTTCTATTCCAATACTTTTTAAAGCTTTATTTACATGATCGAGATTCATCAATCTAAGAGTATCGCTTCCAAAAGTGTACTTGTCTAGTACAAATTTGTTGTTGTTGGAAATACCAACGCTTAATCCTGAGCTACCAGCGCCTGTGGCTTTTTGATCAGAAATTTCGGTTTTCATTTTGAATTTTTCTTCTCTTTTTTCTTCAATGATAGTTGCTCCAGCTCCTGTGTCAATTAGGAAAGTACCTGAAATCCCATTAAGATTTCCAGTTACATAAAGATGGCCAGTAATGAACTTTTGCATTTTTACTGGCACATAACCATCTTTTATCAAAAAATCATTGAGGGAATTTTCTTTTAAACTAGTTTGAGCATTTGAAAATGCTGCTAATGTGGTAAACATTAGCAGCATTAAATATTTTGAATATTTCAACATTAATCTCTTAATTTAAAGCTATTTTTTTATTGAAATTTATGGTTTGCCCATTGATGTTAATGATGTACAATCCAGAAGTTAGATTTTCTAAGCTAATAATGTATTTATTAGTATTGTCATTAATTCTAGAACAAAATACATTTTTTCCCATCATATCATATACTTCAATATTGCAGTTTTGAAGTGTGCCGATAGAATTTACATAAAAAACTTTTGGAGAAACGAGTCCAAGATGAATCATATTATCCTGATCAATTGAATTTACAGAAACGGTATTTGGTCCATCAACTGGTGCATGTTTGTCATATCTAACGCCAATGGTGACTGTATTTCCGCCACCAATTAAATCGGTTGTTGTGGTGTTATAATAAGTAAGAAGGGGTTTTACATGACCGCTTTTCCAAAATTCATAACCAAATTCAGTAATGCTTACCATTCCCATGTAAGAGCCCAATCCAATATCAGCTTTAAGGGTAAAACTTTCCTCATAATAAATTCTAAAAACATTATTAAAATACCCTGTAGGCACTCTCAAAATTCCATTACCATCAACGTCGCTAACATAAGTTCCATCATCAACTATTGCAGGATAAGTGCTAAAAGTTCCTGCGACACATGTATAGTTATCACTAAAAGTAGTTCCAAACTGAAATGGAAGGGTATAAAGTTTTAATTTATCATTATATGGAACGCTTAAGTTTTGTGATGGATCATAAAAACCATCTCTGTAAAAAGCATTTGCATCAATACTATAGAAAAAATGGCCAGCATTTCCTGTCATTGATTCTGCTAGGGTCGAAGTAGGGAATGTATCAGCTTCTGGAGTGGTTGAGGGTAAAATATAATCCAGAACGACAGAATCAATTTTTTCAACAACAGTTGAATTATCCCAGGTTACACCAGTTCCAACAGTAGTTGGATAAGTGTTAAATCCATTTTTGTTGATGTTTTTGTAGTTCACCGAAGTTCCAACAACTGGCATATCAGCCGAAGTAATTTGAGCAAACAGGGAGCTTGTCATTGCAAATGCAAGAATTGTAAAAATTTTTTTCATATTTTTTTGGTTAAGTAAATAAATTTAGATTTTTAATTTAAAGATAATCAGTATCTGCCCACAAGTCAAATTTATTTTTATAGCACAAATCTACAATGCAATTTATTGGTAATTAAAAAAATCAGGTTCGGATTTCGATAATAGTACTTCTGTATCTATCAGGTATTCAGATAATAAAAGTCTAGTCGCTTTTTTTCTCTTGATTTCGAAAATCAGAAGGTTTTTTTCCTGTGTATTTTTGGAAGGAAGTATTAAAAGTAGATTTTGAAATATAACCAACATTCTGAGCAATTCCTTCAATGGAGAGGTTGTCAAATTTTGGATCCAACAGTAGTTTTTGAGCTTCTTGTATCCTATATTCATTTACAAAATTCCTGAAATTCTTTTTTAAAATATTGTTTATTGAAAAGGAAATGTAGGATTTATTTGTTTTTAGTTCGTTTGCAATATCATAAACAGAAAGCTTATTGTTTAAATAGACTTTCTGGTTTTCCATCAATGAGATAACTGCTTCGACAATCCTTTTTTGCTCTTCTTCGGAAATAGCAAAGTGTAAAGTGTTTATTTCAGAATCGTCATCAATGATTTCAGCTTTTTCTTCATTTTCAACTTTGTTATTCTCTATAACTGCAGCATAGTTTCTAGATGAAGTTTTAATGTTTCCAATATAAATATCGGTTTGTTTCAGTCCAAAATATCCGAGGAAATTTATTAAAAGCAAAAGAATCAGATAATAAATTAAAACAAAGATTGCTGGTAAAGGTAAATATATTGAATAAACTACTATGAAAACTTCAAGTAAAGCATTTATTATTACAATTAGGACAAAAATTTTCAGCCAGTTTAGCGAAATGTTTTGTTCATAGGAAAAGTAGTTTTTAATTTTTTGAGTATGCTTTTTCAAAAGCAAAATCATCATTATTACGTAGGTAATTAATTGAAGGTAATAAATACCTAAAGCGCCAAAATCAACTAAAATATTTATTTTTAGGAAGAAATCTTCGTTAGCTAAAGTTCTGATTCCTTTTGTAATGAATAGAATCTTTAAATCACTTGGCAATGGAGTATAAAAAATGATATTAAATGCAAAAGTTGCAAAAGCAGGAATGAAATGGATTAACGACTTTTTCGAAAATTTATAATTGGGTTGTGTTAAGGATTTTACGTAAAGAAAGTAAAAGGGATTAATAGCCAAAAAAAGTGGCATTACCAAGTAATTTGAATAAATCGCAACATTCAATAATCCGAGTTTGATAAAAAGTGATGATGCTAAAAACATTGCAAGAAAAAGCATCAAGACTCCTAAAATTTTATTTGTTTTAGAGTTGATATTCCTAAACGTAAGCAGTTGAAATGCAAAAAGCAGGCTTTCAGCAATAATTATAATATGTAGTATTGTCTTGAAATCTAACAAAGCAAATATTTTTCACAAATTTAGGAATTCCATTGATTTTTTGAAAAAAAACTAGCTTAAATTTATTACTAATTTTCTGCAATAGTATTAGGAATGAGATTCCTCACTGTGTTCGGAATGACAAAATCGATTTCTCATACAAATTATAAAGCCCTGTCATTCCGAACGCAGCGAGGAATCTAAAATAGAAAATATTTTTTTGTAATTAATAACTCAAACGGTAGGTGAGTCTTTTAAGTTCAATTTCTGAAACTTTTGCCGAATATTGAAGATTTATTAATAAATATCCTGCATTTTCAAAACTGGCTTGACCTGCTTTTAAATCCAAAATAGTGGTTTGACTCACCTGAAATTTCTGCAATAATAAACTTAATAATTTTCCAGATAATTCGTAGTTCGCCTGTTGTGCAAGTAATTGCTGTAATGTATTACTATATGATTGAAAAGTCTTTATTGCATTGGCGGAATAAAGATTGAAAATATTTTCTTTTTGTAATTGAGCGTTGCTCACATTGTATTTTGCAATATCGCGCTGAATTTTAAATGCATTTCCGTTATAAAGTGGAATTTGTAAAGTCACACCAACCGATGGTCCGTAAGCTTGATTCAATAATGTTAATCCTGCATCATTTTTATTGCTAATATAATTATAGCCTGTTGTTAATTTTATTGATGGATAGCGAAGTGCAGCAATTTCTTTCACAATCTGCTCATTTATTTTTATTTGTTGTTCGAAAGATTGATACAGCTTGTTTTCAGTCAGGTTTCTTGTAATAGAATCCAATTGAAGTGTTTTATCAATAATGATGGTGTCTTTTACTTCGAAAGGATAATATTGTTTTACACTTAATATTTGAAGTAAATCTGTTTTAGCTTGGTCAATAATTATTTGCTGACTTTTGATTGTTTGTTCTGCATTGTTTAAATCGATCTGGGCCTGCATCATGTCTGCATCGTTCGCCATTCCCACGTTTTTCTTTTGTGTAATAATTTCCATTCGCTTTTGAGAAACGCTGAATGAATTTTGAATTACTTTCAAATAACTAATTTGTCTTACAATGTCATAATATTTCAACATTACAGTAGCAATTGTATTTTGAATTTGCTGGTTGAGTTCCAACTCACTTTGTTTCTGTAAAAGATTCAATCGTTCTTTTGTTGCAAGAATTTTAAATCCATTAAACAATGGCATTGTAGCATTTACTCCGGCAGTTATATTATTTCCAGAGGCATTGCTAATATCTGTTACTGTTCCTCCACTTAATTCTTGGTGAATATTTGTGAATGTTTGGTTATCTCCTGCTGAAGCATTGATAGAAGGCAAGCCACCAGCCACGCCATAAGTATTGCTAATTTTATCTATTTCTGCATAATTTTTTGCAATTTGAATATCGAAATTGTTTTTTAACGCCAAATCTATCGCATCTTTTAGCGTAATCGATTGCTGCGCTAAAGCGCAAAGCGGTAGAATAAATGCGATAAATATGAAAATTCTTTTCATTTTGTTTTAATTTACGAAGTCAAATTTTCGATTTCTTGTTTGTCTGGCTCGTGTTTACTCGAAATAAAAGTATAAACTGCCGGAATAACGAATAATGTTAGTACCAATGAAAATAAAATTCCGCCAACAACAACAATTCCCAATGGAATTCTACTTGTAGCTGCAGCTCCTAAACTCATTGCAATTGGCAAAGCACCTAGAGATGTTGCCAAACTTGTCATTAAAATTGGACGAAGTCTTTGAACCGCTGCTTCAATAACTGCCTGACGAATTGGCAAACCTTCTTCCCTTTTTTTATTGGCAAATTCCACAATTAAAATTCCATTTTTGGTTACTAATCCAATCAGCATAATCATTCCTATTTCAGAAAAAATATTCAGGGTTTGGCCAAATATCCATAAGCTCAGCATTGCTCCTGCAATTGCTAAAGGAACAGTAAGCATGATCGTAAGCGGATCTTTGAAACTTTCAAACTGAGCAGCCAAAACCAAGAAAATTAAAACCAAGGCTAAAATAAATGCAAACATGGTGTTAGACGAACTTTCGGCATAATCTCGAGATGGCCCACTTAATGAAGTTTGGAAACTTTCGTCAAGAACTCGTGCCGCAATTCCTTGCATCACTGCAACTCCATCACCAATTGTTTTTCCTTCAGCTAAAGAAGCAGAAATCGTAGCTGCTTTATATCTATTATAATGGTAAATGGTTGGTGGATTTGCATTCGAAACAATTGATGTTACGGCAGATAAAGGAATAATATCGCCAGTTTTATTTCGAATGTATAATTGCGTAATGTCAGTCGGTTGTTTCCGTTCATTTAAAGGAACTTGACTTATCACCTGATATTGTTTGCCATTCATTAAAAAGTATGCAATTCTTCGGCCGCTAAAAGCGCTTTGAATCACATCTGCTATATCAGCTACCGTCAAACCCATAGATCTGGCCTTAATTCTATCAATAATAAGATCAGATTCTGGTTTGTTGAATTTTAAATTCACATCGACACTTTGGAAGGTTTTATCATTTTTGGCTTCTTCCAAAAATTTAGGAATTACACTTTTTAATTTATCAAAATCGATATTCTGAATTACAAATTGAACTGGTAAAGAACCTTTCGAACCCATCCCAACGGAAATCGTTTGCTCTTCAACAGGGAAAATCCGAACATTATTAAATCGACCTAATTTTTTTGTAAGATCTTTTGCAATTTCACTTTGGGAGCGATTTCTTTCGTTGGCTGGAACAAATCCAACTCTTCCCATTCCGCTATTTACGCCAGTACTGCTGTATCCAGGAACAGAAATAAATGAAAAATCTCTTTCTGGAATTGAATCAATTAAAAAGTTGCCAATTTTTTCGCCAGACTCCATCATATAGCCGTAACTGGCGCCCTCTGGACCAGTAATCTGTAAACGAATACTTCCTTTGTCTTCTAATGGCGCAATTTCGCTTTGTAGATTTTTTCCGATAACAAAAACAAGAACCAAGCATACCACTACAATTACCCAGGCAATCCAACGACGTTTTACAAAACGTTCAACCAGATTTTTATATCTACTTTCCATTCCGGCAAAGAATGGTTCTGTTTTGTTGTAAAACCAGCCATGTTGTGCGCTTTTCTTATTTAAATAAACATTTAATACTGGTGTTATTGTAAGTGATACAAATGCTGAAACCAGCACTGCACTGGCGAGCACGACACCAAATTCCCTAAATAAACTTCCAACAAATCCTTGTAAAAATAATACAGGTAAGAAAACAATTGCCAAAGTTATTGAAGTGGAAATTACAACAAAGAAGATTTCTTTACTTCCGTCAATTGCGGCTTTTCGGACGGGAATTCCTTTTTCAATTTTTCGGAAAATATTTTCAGTAACCACAATTCCATCATCGACGACCAGTCCTGTTGCCAGAATAATTGCAAGAAGAGTCAAAATATTAATTGAAAACCCTGCAAAATACATAATAAAAAATGTAGCAATTAAAGAAATCGGAATGTCAATCAAAGGACGAATTGCAATGAGCCAGTTTCTGAAAAAGAAGAAGATTACAAGAATTACTAAAAGAATTGCAATTACCAAAGTTTCGGCAACTTCTGTTAATGAACGACGCACATTGGTAGTATTATCAATCAATTTAGTGAAAACAATATCATTTTTTTGTGAACTTTTTATTTCTTCGAGTCGTTTATTGAACTCATCAGAAATATTGATATAATTGGCTCCTGGTTGAGGTGTAATTGATAAGCCAACTGCACTAACACCGTTGAGTTTCCAACTGTGTTCGTATTGTTCAGGCCCAAGTTCAACTTTTGCAACATCGCTGAGGCGAACAATACCGTTTTCATCTTCGCGAATAATTAAATCTTGAAAATCTTTTTCAGTGGTTAGTTTTCCTAAAACTCGTATCGTTAATTCTGTTTTATTTCCATAGATTTTTCCTGAAGGGATTTCAACATTTTCTTTGTTCAAAACGCTGGTGATATCATTAAATGTGACGTTTTTGGCATTCATCATATTTGGGTCAATCCACAATCGCATTGCGGGTCTTTTCTGACCAATAATATTTACAGCACTCACTTCTGGAATAGTCTGGAATTTGTTTTGTAAAACATTTTCAGCGTAATCGCTTAATTCCAGTAAGCCCTTTGACTGGCTTTGAACTGCCAATAAAATAATAAAATCACTGTTTGCATCAGCTTTAGAAACCACTGGCGGCGCATCAATGTCTTGAGGTAAATTTTTAACAGCCTGACTCACTTTATCACGAACATCGTTGGCTGCGGCTTCTAAATCGGCACCGATATTAAATTCAACGGTGATTGAACTTTTTCCAACCGAACTAGAAGAAGAAATTGTTTTGATATCCGGAATTCCGTTGATTGATTTTTCAAGAGGTTCGGTAATTTGACTCTCAATAATATCGGAATTTGCACCAGCATAAGTTGTACTAACTGTAACCATCGGTGGGTCAATGGCTGGAAATTCACGAACGCCTAAATAGGTAAACCCAATCACACCAAAAAGCACGATAAAAATATTCATTACTGTTGCCAGTATTGGTTTTCTGATGGATAGTTCTGAAATATTCACTTTATTTCTTTTTTGCTTTTTTAACTTTCACTGGAGCATTTGGTCTCACAAATAAAACTCCGCTAACCACAACACTGTCGCCAATTTTCAAACCATCAACAATTTCAACAACATCTTCTGTTCTGAAACCAGTTTCAACATTTTTAAAAACAGCTTTTCCATTTTTCACAATCACCACTTGATTTGAAAGAGCATCAGGAATAATAGCATTTGTAGGAACAACGATGGCTTTTCCTTTTTTGCTTACCAACACTTTTACAAATGAACCGGGATTGATTTTGCCACTATTCAGTCTGGCTCTTACTTTAATATTTCTGGTCGCAGTATTGATTTGAGGCTCAATTGCACTTATTGTTGCAACAAAATTTTCTTCGGAAGTGGTTGTTTTTATATCCACTGTTCCACCGATTTTCAGTAAATTTCCATAAGCTTCTGGAAGATCGAAATCGATTTTTACATTATCTGATTGGTGGAGGGTTCCAATTAATGTTTGTGGAGTTACGTAGGCACCGTTACTGATTAACCGCAATCCCAATTGACCTGAAAAAGGCGCTCTGATTACAGTTTTATCGATTTGCGCATTCAATACTTTGATGTTGGCTTCAACACCCTTGAGTTGACTTAATGCCAAATCATAATCGGCCTGGTTTACACCATTCACTTCTAATAATTTTTTCAGACGCTGTTCGGTTTTGGTGGACAAATCCAATTGAACTTTTTGTTGTAAAAGTTGCGCTTGTAAATCAGCGTCATTTATTTTTGCCAATACAGTTCCTTTTCCAACTCTGGCGCCATCAGGAATATTTAAATAAACAATTCTTCCGCTAATTTCAGGATGAAGTTCTACCATTTCATCAGAAAGCACATTGCCATTAATTTCTATTTTATTAGGAAAATCTTTTTCGCTGGCCACCATCACTTCAACTGAAACAGGAGGTGAATTTTTTTTGGCATTTTTGTCTTTGTTTCCGCCTGAGCAAGAAATTAAAGAAGCAAAAATTATAGATAGAAGAACTAGTTTTAAGTAATTCATAGTTCGTATTTGTATTTATTTTGTGTTTTCAAAATTTGAGCAAGTTTTAATCATCGTTTAAAGATTGCCGCAGTCGTGCCTCCCTCGCAATGGCGTCATTGCGAATCCGACAATTGGCGGATGAAGCAATCTAATTTAGCACAATAAGCCCAACAATTTACCAGTGTTCTATTTTGTTATTTGAGTGTAATGGCAAAGGTATTATAAATTTTTTAATGAAAGCCTACTGATATGTTAATGGTTTTGATTTTTTGTTGAAACAAAGAATTTGAATTCCGACATTTTATGTATTATGTTTGTATTCATGAATAAGCGAATTCGAAATTTATTTCTTCTGGCTATTGTTTTGTCTGCTTTGCTGACTTCATGCCACATCCCCAAAGAAACCACAAAGAAAGATGTTTCAACAGAAAGGGGTTTTTATAAAAAATACTCCGAAAAGCTAGGAGTAAAATTTGAGGGAAACGAAGATCGAAAGCTCATTGTGGCAGTCACTGAATGGATTGGTGTTCCATACAAATATGGTGGTTGTAGTAAAAGCGGAACGGATTGTTCCGGATTCGTGAACACCATTTACAAAGAAACATATAACTACAGTCTTAACAGAAGTGCGTTTGATTTACTTAAAGATGTTGAGCAAATAAAAAGAAGAGATTTAAAATGTGGTGACCTCGTTTTTTTCATCACCAGTGGGAAAAAGATTTCTCATGTAGGAATTTATTTAAACGATAGTAAATTTATTCACGCTTCTTCTTCAAGGGGCGTAATCGTTAGCGATTTAAATGAGAATTATTATGCGAAAGCTTACTCAACTGCAGGAAGACTAAAAGCTAGGTGGCATTAAAAATTTCAAAAGAGATTCCTCACTTTGTTCGGAATGACAAATTATTATCAAGTGATTTAATACGCTTTCATTCCGAATGTATCCGCTTACTTGCGGAGGAATGTGGAATCTAAACAC
>JACAAW010000143.1 GCA_013377115.1 Bacteroidota bacterium
CTTTTACCATTTATTGGAACTTCACAAAGAATTGTTTTTCAATGGCAAAACACAGCTGGTTTATTCAGCAATACTGCAGCTTCACCAGCGGCATCAATTGATGATATCGCAATAACACAAAATACCAGCTATTCCTATTCATGGACCTCTGTTCCTGCTGGATTTACTTCTACATCTCAATCTCCATCAGTTTCGCCTACGGTAAATACAACCTACAACTTAACAACGACACGTTGCGATGGTTGTTCAAATACTGCATCTGCCACAGTAACAATGTGTGCAGCATCTCCAATTCCTGTTGCAAACTTTTCATCAAGTGATACAACAATATGTGTTGGTTCTTGCATTAATTTCACTGATCTTTCATCAAATACACCAACATCTTGGGCTTGGACATTTGCTGGAGCCGCTACTCCAACTTCAACTCAACAAAATCCCGTTGGAATTTGTTATAATACTGCAGGAAGTTACAATGTAACGTTAGTTGCAACAAATGCAAACGGATCGGGCACCATTGTTAAAAATTTATTTATCAATGTGATTAACAATCCTACAATCGTTGTAAGTCCAAATGCAACTTCAATTTGCAATGGAAGTTCTGATACTTTGGTTGCTTCTGGAGCCAATACATATACATGGTTACCTGCAACGGCATTAAATACAACGATTGGTAACACAGTAATTGCTAATCCAACGAGCACAACAACCTATACTGTAACAGGAACTTCAAGTGGATGTTCAAACATTGCAACAGTTCAAGTTACAGTAAACAATCCTCCAACTCTTGCAATGAGTTCTATAAGTGCAAGTTGTGGAATGAGCAATGGTAGCGCAACTGTAAATCCAACTGGTGGAAATACACCATATTCTTATTCATGGAGTACATCACCTGTTCAAAATACAGCAACTGCAGCAAATATTCCAGCTGGAAGTTATACTGTAACGGTAAACGATGCCAATTTTTGTAGCACGACAGGCACTGTAAATGTAAGTAATTCAAGTGGTCCAACTCTTACTTCAAGTTCAGTTAATGCAACTTGCGGAATGAGCAATGGTAGCGCTACCGTTACACCAACTGGCGGTACACTACCTTACTCTTATTCATGGAATACCAGTCCGATTCAAACAACAGCCATTGCTTCAAATATTCCTTCGGGAAGTTATACAGTTACTGTAAGCGACGGTTCTTCATGTTCTGCGATTACAACCGTTGTAGTTGGAGGAACGAGTGGCCCAAGTCTTTCTTCTAGTTTTACCGATGCTACTTGTGGTCTCAGTGATGGCTCTGCAACTGCAATTCCTAGTGGTGGAACGCTTCCATATTCTTATAATTGGAATACAAGCCCAGTACAAACAACTGTAACAGCGTTAAATATTCCAGCAGGAACCTATACTGTAACCGTGAGTGATGGAAATTCTTGTACAGCAACAACTACGGTAACAATTAATAATATTGGTGGTCCAACTGTTTCAATTTCGGGAAACAATTCTACTTGCGGATTGGCAAATGGTGATGCGACAGTTAATCCAATTGGAGGAACTTCTCCTTATACTTATTTGTGGAATACTTCTCCGGCCCAGTCGACCCAAACCGCATCAAATCTTCCAGCTGGAACCTATTCCGTGACTGTAACAGATGCTGGTTCTTGCAACGCAACTACAACTATCGTTATTACTACAAGTCCAAATCCAATTGCAACCGCAGGAACTATAATTCCATCGGAATGCGGTCAATCAAACGGTTCGGCAACTATTATTGCTTCAAGTGGAATGGGACCATACACTTATTCATGGAATACGGTACCACCTCAAAGCACAGCAACTATTACCAATGTTCCAACCGGAACCTATATTGTAACAATAACTGATGCAAATTCTTGTAGCCAAACTCAAACAGTTTCTATTGGCAGCACTGGAGGTCCAACAGCCACAATAACACCAAATATTGTTACCATTCATTCTGGAGACATTGTTTCTCTTACAGCTTCAGGAGGCGTTAATTATTCATGGACACCATCCGTAGGATTGAGCTGTAATAATTGCCCAAATCCTGTTGCTAGTCCAACAGTTAGCACTGTATATTGTGTTTTGGTATCTGATGCTAACAATTGTTCTGACACAGCATGCGCTTCAGTGCTTTTGGAAATATTATGTGGCGAAGTATTTATTCCTAGTGCATTCTCTCCAAATAATGATAATTCAAATGACGTATTATATATCAGAGGAAATTGTATTACAACAATGGAATTTGCAATATTTGACCGTTGGGGAGAAAAAGTTTTTGAAACAACAGATGTTGTGAATGGCTGGGATGGAAAATACAAAGGTCAATTGATGAATTCCCAAGTATTTGTTTATTATCTAACTGCCACATTATTAAATGGAGAACAAATAAAAAGACAAGGAAATATTAGCTTGGTAAGGTAAGTGCTTAGTTATTGGTTTTTTGGTGTACCTCAACTGTGCACGGTGTCTCCAATCTGCCACAAAAAAGTTTAAATGCTTGACTGCCGAAAGGCAAGAATCAAGGTAAAACAATAAAAAAATCCTAATTAGAATAAATTTTCTAATTAGGATTTTTTGATAAAGTCTAAAACAATACAGATTATAAATCCAACGAAGTCGCTACCAATTCAGCAATATCAAGATTGAAAATTTCTTCTTCTTTGTTTTTGTATTTTAAACCATCGGTAACCATTGTCATGCAAAATGGACAAGATGTTGCGATAATATTTGCACCGGTTTCAATGGCTTCTTCGGTTCTTTCGATAAAAATTTCTTTTGTACCGGGTTCGGCTTCTTTAAACATTTGTCCACCGCCGGCACCACAGCAAAGTGCAAAACTTTTATTTCGGTGCATTTCAACTTTTGTTGAAGGAATTGCATTCAAAACATCTCGTGGAGCATCGTATTCGCTATTGGCTCTTCCCAAATAGCAAGGATCGTGGAAGGTGATTTTTTTATCATTGAAAACTTTGCTGTCCATTTTCAATTTTCCAGATTTAACAAGGTCTTGAAGAAATTGTGTATAATGAATTACTTCGTAATTTCCGCCCAAATCAGGATAATCATTTTTAAAAATATTAAAGCAATGAGGACAGATAGTTAAAATCTTTTTTACTTCATAATTTTTAAACGTCTCGATATTTGTCAGGGCCTGCATTTGATAAAGCATTTCGTTTCCTGCTCTGCGTGCAGGATCACCGGTGCAAGTTTCTTCAGTTCCTAAAACAGCATAGCTTGTAGAAAAGTGAGTTAATATTTTTGTGAAAGCACGAGCCACTTTTTTATATCTATCATCGAAAGCACCAGCACAGCCAACCCAAAATAAATACTCTGGTCTTTCGCCTTTTGCAAAAACTTCTGCCATAACAGGCACATCTATTTTTTTCGTATTTTCCATTATCCTTTAATATATAATTCGTTAGTCCAAAGCAATCTATCTTGAGCAGAGAATTGCCATGGTGCACCATTATTTTCAATATTTGTAAAAATAGAATTCAATCCGCCTGGTGCAGCAGATTCTTCCATAACCAAATAGCGTCTCATTTCAACAATCAAAGTTGGATGATTGATATTTATTGGACATTCTTGTGCACAGGCATTACATGTGGTACAAGCCCAAATTTCCTCAACGCTGATGCAATCTTTAAGTAATGATTTGTTATCTGTATAATCCTTGCCATTTTTAACAAGTTGAGGTCCTTTTTCATTCATTCTATAACGCAAATCCATCATTACTTTTCGTGGAGATAATTTCTTGCCAGTAATATTCGCAGGACAAACAGAAGTACATCGTCCGCATTGTGTACATGACAATGAATCAAAATAGTTTTTCCAAGTAACATCTTCAACGTCTTTTACTCCAAATCTTTCGGGTGGAGCAACTTCTCCAGTTGGAGCAGCAAATGCAGTTTCAGGATTCATCATTGATTTAATTTCCTGAGTGATGCTGTCCATATTTGGAAGTTTACCCAATGGATCTAATCTGCTTAAAAACACATTAGGAACGGATAAAAATACATGGAAATGTTTTGAATAAGGCAACATATTAGCAAAAAAGAAAATCAATAAGATATGCATCCACCAGAAGAATTCATAATAACAAGAATATTGTTCTCCATTACCAATTAAACCTGCAAGATAAGTGCTCACGGGATAAAGTCCTTTGATCTCTGCTTGATTTACAGAAACGACATAAAAAGTATTCATTCCCAAAAGAGAAACCATTAAAAGCAAAATAATGGTTAAGGCAATATAGGCATCAAGATGAGATTTGTGGGTCATTTCAATACCAGAGAATCGCTTTATGTTTAAAAATGCACGTCTTCCAAGAAACAAAATAATTGCAATCAGAATGATTAATGCGAAAACATCGCCTGAAGCAAAAATGATATTGTAAGCCATTCCTAAAAATGCAAGTGATTTTTCAATTCCGAAAAGCCCGTCAACAATCATTTCTATACTTCCAATTAAAATAACCAGGAAGCCCCAAAATACCAAAGCATGAACAAAACCAATTACTGGTTTGCGGAAAATTTTTGTTTGTCCAATAGCGACTTCCAGCATTAACCCGAATCTTTTGCCATAATTTCCAATTGGAAATTTTTTGGTTAATTTAAAAAGCTGGTATAATCTAAAAATGGTAAAAGAAAAAACACCCAATGTGGCAATCAGGCATACGATAAAAAGAATCTGTTTTGTCATCTATTTTAACTTTATGAATCAAATATGTAAATTGGAGAAATAAATTATTGGCTAAAGTAATAATTTTTGAAAAAAAAACAAATTTAGACTTCAAAATTAACTGATTTACTAATAATTAATTCCTGAATATCCTAGCTTTACTATACTATAATTGGATACCACAATGTGAAACCAAAATCAAAAGATAATGTTCAAAATCGTTGATAATTCCCATAGTATTTTTAAATTTGCAAATTGAGTATTTTGTAAATATTTTTTAGCCAATAGTCGAATTTAAAACCCAAATACCTTGTATAAATTAGAGACAAAAATTAACGTTGATTCTGAGGAATTTAAAATACATAAAGAAGCTTACCTTCAGCTATTAAACCAATATAAAGAGGTTTTAAGAGAAGTAAAAAATGGTGGATCTCAGAACGCCAGAAAAAAACATAAGGAAAGAGGCAAACTTTTAGCCCGCGAAAGAGTAGATTTATTGATAGATCCAAATACTCCTTTCTTGGAATTATCACCATTGGCGGCTTATGGAATGTATGAAAATCAATTTCCTAGCGCAGGAATAATAACTGGAATTGGTGTTATTCATGGTCGCGAAACGATGATTGTTGCGAATGACTCAACAGTTAAAGGTGGTTCATATTCCAGAGAAACAATTAAAAAGCACGTCAGAGCGCAAGAAATTGCAATGGAAAATCATTTGCCATGCGTTTATATGGTTGATTCTGGTGGAGTTTTCTTGCCACAGCAATCAGAAGTATTTCCAGATAAATATCATTTTGGTAGATTTTTCTACAATCAAGCCAGACTTTCTGCTGAAGGTATTCCGCAGATTTCAATTGTTATGGGTTCTTGTACTGCGGGTGGGGCTTATATGCCAGCAATGAGCGACGAGAATATTATTGTAAAAAATCAAGGAACAATTTTTATTGGTGGTCCGCCATTAGTAAAAGCTGCAACTGGCGATACTGTAAGCGCAGAAGAATTGGGCGGTGCTGATATGCATACTTCAATTTCTGGCGTTTCTGATTATCTTGCTGAAAATGATCATCATGCAATTCAGATTTGTAGAAACATTTTTGAAACATTTGCAGTTAAAGAAAAACAACTTATCGGACTTTCTCCAATTGAGGAACCAGCTTACGATCCAGAAGAGCTTTATGGCATTGCACCAATTGATTTAAAAAAACCTGTCGATTCTCGCGAAATAATCATGAGAATTGTGGATGGAAGCAGATTCCACGAATTTAAAGCTCGTTATGCACCAACAATTGTTACTGGATTTGCAAATATTATGGGATATCCTGTTGGCATTATTGCAAACAATGGTGTTTTCTTTTCAGAAACAGCTTTAAAAGCTGCTCATTTTATTGAATTGTGTAATGCTCGCAAAACGCCACTGCTTTTCTTACAAAACATTACAGGTTTTATCGTTGGAAAAGAATACGAAAGAGGTGGAATTGCTAGTGATGGCGCAAAATTAATTCAGGCTATTGCAAATGCAAACGTTCCTAAATTTACTGTAATTTTTGGTGGTTCATTTGGTGCAGGAAACTACGCAATGTCAGGCAGGGCTTACGAACCAAGATTATTATTGATGTGGCCAAATTCAAAAATATCTGTAATGGGAGGCGAACAAGCTGCTGGAGTATTGGTTCAGGTTAAACAGGAGCAATTAGCTGCTTTAGGTCAAACAATGTCGG
Organism: Bacteroidota bacterium; assembly: GCA_013377115.1. Lineage (GTDB taxonomy): Bacteria > Bacteroidota > Bacteroidia > Bacteroidales > CG2-30-32-10 > Cfx2-01. The sequence goes on from JACAAW010000143.1 coordinate 6,408, forward strand.
CCGAAGAAGAAGAAAAATTAAGAAGTGGTATTTTGAAAACCTATGAAACCGAAGGTTCTGCATATTTTAGCACTTCACGTTTATGGGATGATGGAATTATTGATCCTGTTGATACTCGAAAAGTAATTGCCATGGGAATTGCAGCATCACTTAATAAAAAATTCCCAGAACCAAAATATGGTATTTTCAGAATGTAAATTTGAAGAAAATGAAATCTTACGAAACCATCGAATTTGAAATAAAAGATAAAGTCGCAACACTTTGGCTTAACAGACCTGATGTTCACAATGCATTCAACAATATCATGCTTGCTGAAATTATTGATTGCGTTGAGCAAGCGAATGAGAATAAAGACATTATTTGCTTAATCATCAGAGGTCGCGGAAAATCCTTTTGTGCAGGAGTTGATATTCAATGGATGCGTGATGTTGCCAAAAACACCTATGAAGTAAATTATACTGAGAGTCTTCAATTATCAAAATGTTTTTACACCATTTATAAATGTAAAAAAACGACCATTGCGATGGTTCATGGAGTTTCACTTGGTGGTGCAAATGGAATTTTATCTGCTTGTGATATGGCATATAGCGATAACGAGGCAACTTTTTCATTAAGTGAAGTAAAAATTGGAATTATTCCCGCATGCATTTCTCCTTACGTAATTAAGAGAGTTGGAGAATTTGGTTCTCGCGATTTAATGTTAACAGGAAAACGAATTAAAGGACCAGAAGCCGAATCTTATAAATTGGTCAATAAATCGTTTACTTCGGAAAAGCTTGAGGAATATGTTGCTTCGGTAATTGAATTTCTAAAAACAAGCGGTCCACATGCCATGACGCATTGTAAAGATTTAATTTTCAATGTTGCCAATAATTTAACCCTTGAAGAAGCTTACGATTATACCGCAAAAATGATTGCTGATATTCGTGCATCAGAAGAAGGACAAGAAGGAATGGCCGCCTTTATTGAAAAACGCAAACCGAATTGGGTAAAATAGACAGATTAATTAGCCCCGACCTTTAGGTCGAGGGCAATAATAAAAAATTGAAAAAGGGCTTTAGCCCAAATAAAAAAATGTTCACCTAAATAAAGATAAACGAATTACAAAATATAAATGAAACTTTTTAAAAAGATATTGGTTGCAAACCGTGGTGAAATTGCAATTCGGATTGTAAAATCGGCAAAAGCACTTGGTATAAAAACTGTTACAATTTACTCAGAAGTTGAAGCTAATGCACCTCATGTTAGGTGTGGCGACGAATCACATTGCATTGGTAAAGTTGAACTTCACGATACGTATCTAAATATTGCCAAAATCATTGACGTTGCCGTTAAAACCAAATGCGATGCCATTCACCCTGGCTACGGTTTTCTTGCTGAAAACCCTTTATTTGTTGATGCTTGCGAAAAAGCAGGAATCACATTTATTGGACCTACAACTTACGCCATGAAAATAATGGGAAACAAAATCGAAGCACGTACTTTTGTGAAAAAGATTAATGTTCCCATGACAGAAGGAATTACTGGAGACGTTGAAGCTTTAAAACAGGCAAGTAAAACAATTCCTTTTCCATTATTGATAAAAGCTGCTGCTGGTGGTGGTGGTAAAGGAATGAGAATTGTTCACAGCGATACGGAATTGAATGAAGCACTTGAATCTACCAGCCGCGAAGCGAAGAATTATTTTGGCGATGGAACCATTTATATTGAAAAATTTATTGAAGAACCTCGCCATATAGAAATTCAAATTATTGGTGACAATCACGGAAACGTTGTTCATCTCTTTGAAAGAGAATGTTCGATACAACGCCGATACCAAAAAATTATTGAAGAATCTCCTTCCGTTACTTTAACAGATGAAGTTAGAAATAAAATGGGCGCCACTGCGGTAAGCATTGGAAAAGCGATAAACTATAACAATGCTGGAACCATTGAATTTTTAGTAGATAAAGACCTGAATTATTATTTTCTTGAAATGAATACCCGTGTTCAGGTGGAGCATCCAGTCACCGAAATGGTTACCGACATTGACATTGTTCGCGAACAAATTTTAGTAGCGGCCGGAAATCCATTGTCTTTTGCGCAAGAGGATATCAAACAAAATGGTCATGCTATCGAATGCCGTGTTTATGCTGAAGATCCAGAAAATAATTTCATGCCTTCTCCAGGAACCATGACTTATTATAAAGAACCAGTTGGTGAAGGAATTCGCATCGATACTGGAATCGAAAAAGCAACAACAATTGAAAGTTTCTTCGACCCAATGATAAGCAAATTGATTGTATGGGGAGTTGACAGAGATAATGCACGCGAAAGAATGATTCTTGCTTTAAAAGAATACATAATTCATGGAATTAAAACCAATAATGCTTATCTAATCAATGTTCTGAATCATCCAGCATATATTACCAATCAATTTTCTACCAAATTTTGTGAAGAACGAAAAAATGAAATGCTTGAATTGTTTAATTCAGGTAAGTCAAATGTGCCATTTTTCGTCCCATTGATTTCTTATTTATTGTTTAGTTTAGAAATTAAAGATGCTGTTAATGATAATATTTGGTCGAAAATAGGCTATTGGCGAGATTTAACAAAAATCAATATCGATTTTGAAGGAAAAGATTACCTCATTTTTATTCATAAACAAAAGAACAATGATTTTGAAATAGAAATTGAAGAAGTAAAATATTTGGTTCATTTAAAAAGTTCCAGCAATGGAAAATATGATTTGTCAATCAATGACGAAGACTATATTACTTATGTTTCCAAAGAAGTAAAGGGAAATGCTTTTATCACCGTTGACGGAAGTATTTTCCATGCCATCAGAAAAGACATTTTAATAAAAGAAGACATTTTTAGTGGTGCCGGCGGAATGATGGGCGAAGATTCGAATAATGTTTTTTCTCCAATGCCAGGAAAAGTCATCAAAATCAATGTTAACGAAGGCGATGAAGTGAAAAAGGGTCAGAATATCATTGTGGTTGAAGCAATGAAAATGGAAAATCATATCATGTCAACTAAAGATGGAAAAGTTGTGAAGATCAACGTTGCGGTTGGAGATATGGTGGTTTCTCAAAACCCATTAATAATTTTAGAATAAT
>JACAAW010000144.1 GCA_013377115.1 Bacteroidota bacterium
CTTCTGGAAGATTCATTTTCCTCAATTCTTCATCTGGTAAATTGAAGGTGACACAATTTTTTACGGTTTCCGCAACTACAGCAACACTTTCTCCACGCCAGGTGCCAATTTCAAAATAATCTTCAACATTGTTTTTGATTGAAATCATTTTTAATAATCCTAAATCAGTTGCCAAGGAAGAACCATCTAAAAAACTATAGGGTTTTACTTCTACAGAAAAATCTGGAAAAAGATCGAGGATATCAATTGTAGGCAAACCATCAGGTAAATTGTATTTTTTTGAAACGTATTTTTGTTTTACCTCTTCATCATCCAAAATTAAATTTAAAAGATATGGCTTTTTAAGAAGTATTGTAAATGCTTTGATTGCTTTGAGAAATTTGCTCATTCAGTTTTTTATTATTGCCAAAGATAAAAAAAATAGAAAATGGTTAGAAGAGAAATTTAAGTTTTTATGTATTTCTTAATTTCTAAAAAATAACCTTTGACGTCAGAAAAATTGGGGAGAAGATTTAAATAGCTTTGTTCAGATTCCTTACAAAAGAAAAATATTACAAATATTGAAGTGAAAATATAAGAAATACTTGAGGTAATTCCGGCCCCAATTATTGAGTACTTTGGAATTAGAATAAAAGATAAGCCAATCGTAATAACTAAACCAATTACAGAAGCGATGGTATTCACATAATATTTGCCCGTTCCTGAAAAATAATGTCCTAAAACTAAAGCAAAATTGAAAAACAAAACGCCAGGTGCCAATGACCACATTACTTGATTAATTGGTCCAAATTCCTTCCCGAAAATAAATGAAAAGAATTCAGAAGGTAAAATGAGCATCGGAATCATTATAATTGAAGCAGAAAGCAAACTGATTTTTATTAAACCAGTAGTAAGTCTTTGCGAATATTTTATGTCATCAGTATTAGCAATTTTTGAGTATTGCACCAATGCAATGCTTCCACTCACCATCCAAATTGATTCAACAAGCGAAACACCATTAGAATATACTCCAACTTCACTGGTGCCCGAATAATAATTCAAAACATAGTAACTAAAACGAAAACTTAATAATTGCGCTATATGGGCTAATTGGTTTAAAATTCCATATTTAAAAAGTTCTTTTATTACATGGAAATAGCCAATTATTACTTCTTGTTTTGATATTAGAAATCGGAATATTAAAATGAAACTGGTGATAAAACTTATAGAAAATGCTAAGTATAATGACCAAATATAGGACAATACATTTCGTTGGTTGAGGAAATAGAAAAAAACAATTAAGAAAACGATTATCAGTAATGTTTGTAATAAATTGATGAAATTGTTGGTGGTAATTTTTTCTTTTCCAATTAGTATCGAAGAATTGATTGATGCAAATGAGTTTATTGCAGAAAGCAGGGCGATATGGATGGCATATTTGCTTTCAACAATATTTAGGTTAGCCAGAATAAAATAAAAAATGATGCTAACAAACGCTGTCCAGATATAGGCTGGACCAATTAGTTTCTTTGGATGAATTCTTGGTGTTAAATAAACCAAAGAAGCACCACCAACAATATTGGAAAAAATGAGAATTAAGGCAATTGTGGTAATAAGAATCCCTTGTTCACCTTTTCCAGCAGCACCAATAAATTGAGAAATTACAATAACAATCAATAAATTGATTATTGCAGTTAGCAATTTGGTGCCAAAAGTATGAATGATCTTTTTAACCAATTTGGGTTTCTTTTAAAGTTTCAGTGTATATATTGAATAATTTTTCGCCGATTACCTGATAGCTGAAATTTTCATTGGCGTAGGAATGTAAATGGTTTTTGTCAAATTCAATATGTTTGTCTAGCATTGTATTCATTGCATTTTGAAGAGCAATTTTATCTCCAGCTTTTATCAATATTCCAAGTTTATCATTGAAAAATTCATTTATTCCTCCAACTTCTGTTGATAATACTGGAACGCCTGCTGCAAATGCTTCAGCAATGACACAAGGCAAATTTTCGTAATTGCTGAAAAGTAGGAGGAAGGCTGCATCTTTCATGAAATCTGCTATTTCGTCACTTTCCATTTTGCCATGAAAAAATACTTTATCATTGAGTAAATTTAACGATTTGCATAAATCTACGAGCTGTGTTGAATCTCCATCACTAATAATATGCAATTCAAAATCATTTCTTTGTCTCGAAAGTTCTGAAATTGTATTCATTATTCCACTGACATTTTTTTGTTTGTCATCCAAGGATGAAATATGAACAATCTTCTTTGTAATATTTTCTTCAGTGTTTTGAGGTTTTGGTTGGAATAAATTGGTGTCAACAACATTTGGAACAACAAGATAATTTCCTTTTAATCCAGTTTTCTGCATTGCCATTCCCAAATTATTACTCACAGGTAAAATTCTTGAAGCGTGATAAGCAGTCTTTTTGCTGATGTATTTATTAAAAAAGCCAATTTGATTCGGATCCGCTTCGTGATAACCTGTCCAGTGTTCAGTAATTACAAAAGGAATATGGAATTTTCGTTTAAACATCATGGCAATAATTCCAATAGGGAAAAATACATTTGCATGAATGATGTCTGGGGTTCCAGAAACCTTTGTAATTAATTTAAATCCAATTTTGTAGTATTTTGTGAATAAAAATATTTTTCTAATTCCTGAGAAAATTCCAGAAGGAGGTTTTACATAAATAATTGTTCTTGGAATATTCTTTTCGATAGATTCAATAATTTCAGCTTTTTTAGTTTTGATATTATTGTCGAAACAGACATGAAGTATTGCGACATCAACAAAAGAAGATACTGATTCAGCATGTTTTTCAACAAAATTTCCTAGGGTAGGTTTAATTCTGTTTGGGAACCATGATGAAATAAATAGAACTTTTATTCGTTTTTTACTCATTTAAAAAAATAGAAATTTTTTGCCAATAATTAATTTGAAAAAACTTAATAGCAAAAGCCAAACAAAGAAACGATAAATATTGTTAAATATTGTATTTGTTGGTGAATTTTGCTTTTTGACAAAAATAAGATTTCATTGGATAATAATAGAAGATTTTCTTTGTAAAAATAAATTAAATGGTTAGTTTTGCAAAATATTATGGTGGGGGTAGCTCAGTCGGTTAGAGCATCAGATTGTGGTTCTGAGGGTCGTGGGTTCGAGCCCCATTCTCCACCCAAAAAGCTTCTAAATTCATACCGAATTTAGAAGCTTTTTTTTATTTTAAATATAATTTTGTTGAAAATGAACGCTTTAAAATTAAGTCCGGTTTATTTTAGTGCATTACTAATGGCAGCTCATTTTTTTCGTTTAGGTCTGGATTCAATCGTTGTTATTTGTATTTGCTTTCCTTTTTTGTTGCTTTTTAAAACAAAATGGGCCGCCAGAATTGTACAAATTATGCTTTTTATTGGAGCTTTGGAATGGACCAGATTCTTATATCAGATGGCTGATGAAAGAATTAAGCAAGGGGAGCCTTGGGTTCGTTTAGTAATAATATTGGGAATTGCAGCCTTATTTACTGGTTTTTCAGCCTTTGTTTTTGCAATTCGCTCAATAAAAGAAAGATATAAATTATAATCTTTACTTGTAATTTGAAAATGAGAAATTAATTTTCTACCGCTTTATTTCTCTTGAATTTTCCTAATGAGATAGAATATTCCACCCCTAAAATGTAAAGGTCTTGAGGATTTGAAATGCCAAATTCATTTTGAATTAAATAGTAGATTCCACACGAGTTTCGTTTATTTATTTTGTAATCTATTCCTGCAAAAGTTCTTAATCTATGAAAACCAGCATCAAATTCAGGATTTCTTGGATCCTTTATTTGGTAACGTATTTCGGTTCCAATATAAGGAGTGAATTTATTTAAATCATATTTTAACTCGAACTTACTTCTCCAAAACCATTCAGGAATTTTGCCCAATTCACTCGAATAATAACTACGAACTTCCGATTGTATTCTACTTCTATAGCTGACACTAAATTTGTTCTTTTTTATTTTATATGACATATCAAGCATTAAACGATTTCTAAAAGTGTAATTTCCGTCAATCATACTTTTCTCAATTAATCGATAAATGAGGCTTACTTTAAATCTTTTAATCGGAGTAAAATTAAAACCCAGATTTGTGTAAAGTAGATTTATTTGCGTGAAATTTTCTTTTAATCGGAGTTCTTCATCCACACTTATTGAAAATTTTGAAGAAATTTCTTTTTCAATGCTAAGCGTATTCCACATCCCTGCATCAGGTTGGTTTTGGGCTTTTACCAAGGTAAAAGAAATTAGGAAGCAAAAAATAATAAATGGGAATATTAAATTATTCTTAAACTTGTTTTTATTGTTTGGAATTTCTTTCATTAATTTCATATCAAATAACTGGTTTTTCATCAAAATCAACCAAAACTTCATTTTTTCTGGACTGTTTTGTTTTTGTTTTATAATAATAAACATCCATAACAGTCATGTCTCTTAAAAAATCAATTTTCACGATGGAAATCCTATGGATGTTTAAACCTGTTCGTTCCTTGAGATCTTCAATGAGTTTGGGATGATTTTCTTCTTTTACCATTTCAATATTTTCATATTGAATTAATTTTGAGTATTCTCTTTTAATTAAAATGTTTCCGTCGAAAACAAATGTTGCAATAATAATTGTTGCATTAATAATTCCTAAATCAATATAATCCAGTTGAACAGCACTCATTAAGCCAACTGCAATTACAATGAAAAGGTAAGTCATGTCTTTCATTGAGATTCCTTCAGTTCGATATCTAAGCATTGAAAATACTGCAAATAATCCAAATGCAGCACCCATTGAAATCTTAATTTTATTTAGTAAAAATGTCAGTAGGAATATTGCGATATTAAACAGGAAGTAGGTGAAAAACATTTCTTGTTTTTTGTAATTTGGATAATAAATAAGCATTATGATGATCAAGATAGTTGCAAGATTAATTGCAAAGCTTATAAAAAATGCTTCGTTTATTTGAACGGAATCTTTAGCTTCATCTTTGCTTTTATCCTTTTTCTTTTTCTTTTCTTTTGCTACTGATTCATCATTTTGTTGAACAATTTCTGTGGTTTCAGTATTGCCATCGGAGATTGTGGTTTGGGCAATAGCGGTGAAATTGGAATTGCAAAACATTAAAAAAATTGAAATTAAAAGAAATGTTTTAAAGTGAGTCATAATTTATTTTATTTAAGTTTAATAGCTTCTGTTTAAAATTGTTCATTTTTATATTTTCAACTAGAAAAATCACACCAAAACAATATTTACTGATTGAACTAGTTCTGATACGGTGTTTCTTCATTACTTCAACAAATGAAGTGTTTGTCCTTTTGGGTTGTTTCAGTTCTGCGATTACTATGTTAGGTAGTTTTTTTTGACCAGATTCGTTTTTAAATTGAAGATTTATGTCAATTGTTAATCTTTCTGGGAAAATTTTATTTACCAAAGTTATTCTGGAATAGTTTGCCCATAATTTTGGATACAACTCTTCCGATTTGTAAAATGTTTTTTCATGAAGAAAAGTTTCTGCTTTTTCAATAATTTGAGTGTTTTCTTCTTTTAATTTTATTCTTTGTTTAAATGTTTTTCCTTTATTGTTTTTAAATTTTATCTCAAAAAAATTCAATTCAGATTCAATATATTTTCTAAATCGAACTTTATATCTATTCGCTTTGCCATTCTGATGGTGAATATACATTTGGAAGTCCGCAGTATCGTAATATAAAGTTTCGTATGAGTTTATCCTATTTCCATCAACATCGAGAATTTTATAATCATTGGCAATTTCTTCAATAAATGAAGGAAGTTGCTCAATTCGAAAAATATATTTAGTGTCAGTTCTGTTCATTAAACTTACGCTATCCATTTCTTTCAAGGTAATTGGATCTAATTTCGATAATATGGTTTTTAAATCATTCATTAAAATTGTTAACGATAGGTATAAACAAATTTTTTAGTTGAAAGAAGCACTTTGTCTGCGTTATAAGTAAGTTTTTCTGATTTTAGTCCTTTATTTCCATATTTAATAAGGCTTTGTTTTAATATTTTTCCTTTGGCATCATACTCTATTTCACCAATTTTTTCATTATTTTTATTGTAAAAAAAAGTTGTTTTACTGTATGATTCTCCTTTGGCTTCGTCTTTGGCATCAAAAGAAGTTTCTTCAATTTTGTTTTTTTGAGAATCATATTTATTGGTTTTCTTCTGCTTTATTGTTCCATCTTTATAATATTCAGTCTCTTCAATTGTTCTACCTTCTTTATCATAAACAGTATAGGAATCTTTGAATGTTACTTCCTTACCATTTTCTTTTTGAGTGATATATGAAGTTTCTGTTTGAACTTTATTAAGTTTAAGATCTTTTTTGCTCTGAGAAAAAGAAGAAAAATATAGTAAAAACATTACTAATATTAAAGATATCGATTTTATTTTCATCAATTTATTATTTAAAAATTACTAAATCTGGAACTTCGACATCTTGGTTTTTTTCAGTGATTTCTACTGTTTGCAATACTCCGATTCTATTGGAAATAGTCTGTAATGTTGAGTCTTTCGAATAAGTATAAACTGTATATTTTCCTGGACGAAGATATTTAAATTCGTAAAGTCCATCAGGGTTTGTAACTGTTTTGTCACTATAAGTTTTATCGTCACCATAAATAATGTAAACATCTTGATCTGATTCATAATACTCTCCTAAAGGTAAAGTAAAGGCATCATTATAATCTTTGGCGTAAACTTTTCCAAAAATTGAACTATTGCCACCATCGCCTGCTTCTTTGCTGCATGAAAACAATAAAGAAAGTGTAATAATTAAGGCAATTTGAATTAATGTGTTTTTTTTCATCGTGTATTTTTTTTCAATTTGTAATAATAAAACTTTTTATGATTCAAATTTTATATTGCAATAATACTTGAAGGCTATTAATTGCTTATTATAAAATTTAATTTTATTTGTGTAAAATTTAAATACTTAAATTGAGGCATTCGGATTAATTTTCTTTTTTTATTTTTCTACTATAAATTTACAAAGGGAACTCTTTTTCTCATTATTAATGATTTTCAAGAAGTAAAGACCATTGCTAAGGCTTTTTACATTCAATTTGTTATCAGATTTTCCCAAGTTAAAAGAATAAATTTCTTTTCCTGAACCATCATAAACGATTCCTGTCCATGAAATCGTGTTTGTATTTTTATCAGACCAGCTAATAATTGCGGATTCACTTACGGGATTTGGAAAAATGTTTAAATTGTTTAAGTAAAAAGTTTCATTGAAAATGCCCTCAACGCCATTCATATCAAGGTGTTGTGCGTAGATATCGTCATCCAGTCCATTTCTGAAATCTTGCCATACATATATACTACCTCCTTTTCCATCCGAAATATTCTTTGGATTTGTTTGAGAGTTGGAAGAATTGGATACAAATGTTCCATTATAGTTCCACATAATATTTCCATTAGAATTAATTCTCTGGCTTTTTATGTCCCAGCTGGTGCCAATAGAATCTTGCCAAGTAATAATAGCTCCTCCTACTCCATCTCCACAGATGTTAGGACTGGTTTGGGTGAGCGCAGCAACTGTGATAGGGATTCCGTTTAGCTGCCACGCAACTGTACCGTCTAAATTAATTTTTTGTGCATAAATATCATGAAATGCACCATTGCGTTTGTCTCTCCAAGTGATGATTGCACCGCTAATACTATCAGATGTAATATCTAGGTTCGTTTGTGAGCTGTCCGCAGCACAAACTACAGCACCATTTGAGGGCCACTGAATAGTTCCGGTAGAATTAATTCTTTGAGCATAAATGTTATATGAAATACCTCCACCACGTTCATCTTGCCAGGCTATAATTGCTCCTCCTGTTCCGTCAGATACAATTTTGGGGTCTGTTTGTTTATCACCAGAATTACAAATTACAACTCCGTTAATTGTCCATAATGGAATACCTGATGCATTTAAATGCTGTGCATAAATATCATAATCAATATTACTGCGTTTATCTTGCCAAACAATATAAGCTCCTCCTAATCCATCGGAAACTAACCTCGGATTTTTCTGATTTAGCATCGACTTGCACACAGATACACCTGAACTGGTCCATTGTTGAATCCCTGCCGAGTTAATACGCTGTGCATAAATGTCCCAGTAGCTCGCTAACGAATCCTCCCAAACGGCGATTGCTCCACCAGCTCCATCTGAAATAATTTTCACGTTTTTTTGTTTCAGTGGCTTGATAACTACCGGAACGCCATCAACCGTCCATTGTGGATTTCCTAAAGAATCCAATTTTTGAGCGTAAATATCTCTGTCTCCATTTATCGAATCATCCCAGGCAATAATTACTCCGCCATATCCATCTTCGGTTGTTGAAGGATTTACTTGATCTGCAGAATTAGTACAAACTCCAATACCTTGTGATGTCCACAATGTATAACCAAGTGAATTGATTCTTTGGGCATAAATATCAGATTTTTCAATATTATTTCGCTTATCGTTCCATATAATAAATGCGCCTCCTTTTGTGTCGGGAGCGAGGCTGTAATCTTTTTGATTGTTTATTGAAGTGCAAACTGGCGTGTTAATAGAAGTATTATTTGTCCATTGGGCAAAAGAAAATCTGGGATTTGCAAATTCTATTATTAGCATTATTGAGATTATTGTAAATCTATAAAAGTTGATTTTTAACTTTTCGATTAAAGCAAGTTTATTTCTGAACATATTGAAAAATAATTTTGATATAAAGGTATAAATATTTATTCTAAAATTTAATTGTTTTGAATAGAAAAGTTGGATGCATGAAAAGAATACCGAATTATTGATAAATAATGCTTTAATCTTGAATTTAGTTGCCAAAAAATTAAAATAAACTATTAAATTTGGTAGATATTTTTCAGAATATAAGTTTGTCAATAAAAAAATAAAATTTCTCAGTTTAATTTAGAAAAATGCGAATCTTTTTAATTGGTTTTATGGGATGCGGGAAATCTTCCTTTGGGAAAAGATTGGCGAATAAACTTGGATTAAGTTTTGTGGATTTGGATATAGAAATTGAAACTTCCAAAGGAAGAAGTGTTAGTGAAATTTTTGCCTTAGAAGGTGAAAAAGTGTTCAGATGTTATGAAACCGAAACTTTAATTCAAAATACAGAAAAGGATAATTTAATAATTTCGACTGGAGGTGGAACGCCTTGTTTTAATGAGAATATGGATTTAATAAATTCTAAGGGTATTTCAATTTATTTGAAAATGAGTTCAGAAAGTTTATTGCATCGATTGGTTAATTCTAAAAAAGAAAGGCCATTAATAAAGAGTATGACGTATTTTGAGTTGAAGAAATTTATTTCAGATAAAT
>JACAAW010000145.1 GCA_013377115.1 Bacteroidota bacterium
GCCATATAAACTCTGAACATAGAAAAATCACAAGTATGACGTGGCCACATCCAATTATCGGTATCACCACCGAAAGCTCCAATTGCAGAAGGAGGAGCTCCAACTAATCTTACATCATTAAAAACCTCGTAAACAAAAAGGTAGTATTCGTTTCCTTCGAAAAAACTTTTTACATCTGAAGTATATTGTGTATTTGCAATGGCTTCTGCTGAAATTTTATCAGTTGCAGCTTTAATTATTTTGTTTCTATCAGCCTCGGAAGTACTGGCATCAATGCCATTAAGGACTTTGGCAGTAACATCTTCAATTCGAATTAGGAAAGTAACGCTTAAACCTTCGATAGGTAATTCGTCTTCTTTTTTCATTGACCAAAATCCATCAGTTAAATAATCGTGCTGAACAGAACTTTGAGATTGAATAGAAGCAAAACCGCAATGATGATTTGTAATTAAAAGACCATCTTTAGAAATAATTTCTCCTGTACATCCGCCACCAAATTGAACAATTGCATCTTTAAGACTTGAATGATTAACACTGTATATTTCAGCAGCTGTTAATTGCAAACCCATTTTTTGCATATCAACATAATTTAGACGATCAACCAACATCGGAAGCCACATACCTTCGTCTGCTTTAACGTTTCTGCTGAAAAGAATTAAAAATCCTAAAAAGATAAAGAGTAATTTTTTATTCATGGGGATTGTTTTTGGTTTTTTTTTAACTTTACTATTGCAAATAAATAAAAAAAAATTGAATAGTTCCCTATTTTTACTTTAAAATTAGCCATATATAGTGATGGGCTCAATTAATAAGTTATTTTGAGCGTTAAATTTATTTATTTAACATTGTAAATTAATTCGTGGTAATATTGGCTGAAACTATTTAATTTTATTGGTTTAATTACAAATAAGAAAATGAAAAAATGGGTATTTCTCTTATTATTAATTCTTTTTGTTTTTTCATTTGAGAAAACGAAAGGACAAAACAATAATGAAAAGGGAACCTATTCTTTTGGCAAGAAAAAAAGAAGCATCGCCTTAAAAAACTTAAATATTTTTAAACGTAAAAGCATCACCTCCGGTCACGTTCAAAAAGGGAAAAACAAAAAAGGAACCTATTCTTTCAATAAAAGAAAGAGAAGGGTTAAAAGAAGTAATGGTTTTTTTGCACATAATAAACGCCGAAGTTTCATTGGGCCTGGAATCAGCAGAGGAAAAAGCTCTTCCAATTTTTCAAAGAAACGTTATGGAAAGAAAAACATTCTTTCATTTATTCCAAATGGCAGACGTAATAAAAAGTTCCACAATTCAGGATTAAGAAACAATAGCACATCGCATTATAACAGAAAATTAAGACGGATTACGCCCAATGATTCAAAAAGGTTTTTGTTTTTCAAAAAGAAAAGGCATGAAAAATATACGGATACCTTTAAAGGAGGCCATATGAAAAAATTCTTGAACTTTAATAAATATAGCAGTAAAAAAAGAAAATCAGTTCATCCAAGGGGATTGTTTAGAAGCAAAGCCCGAAATCCAAAGAAGCGGAAATTAGAAATGAATTTGTTTGCCCCAAGAGTTAGAACGCATTAAAACTCTAAATAAACAAAGGGAAGAGCATCAGAGCTGTATGCCTGGTAAATAATTAAAATTGCTATAAAAGCCAAAACGGCTTTCATTCCGACTGACATTTTTGAATACCTTGCAACCAGATAATTATTCCAAGTCATTGGTGTAAAATGTAAGGCCATAGCCAAAACCATCAGCATAAATGGTTTAGAATACAATGAAATCCATTGACCTGCAAGTGAAAAATTTAAGTCGGTAAAGATTTTTCCATATACCATACCAGCAGTTTTCAAATCGCCTGATTTAAAAAGAACTACCGATAAACTTAAAAACAAGAAAGTTAGAAAAACACTGAAAAATCCGTAAATATTTTTTGGAATTACCTTTTTTATTCCATCTCTCATTCCTTCAGAAACAATATCCCAAATCAATGCAAGCCCATGCGAGCAACCCCATAAAACGTAAGTCCAGCTGGCTCCATGCCAAAAACCTGAAACAAAAAAAGTAACAAAAACAGCGATGATTACTCCAAGTTTTTTAAGACTTCGCAAATTATAAGTTAATGGATAAAATAAATATTCGTTGAGCCATTGTGCAAGTGTCATATGCCATCTCCGCCAAAAATCTGTAATGTTTTTCGCTAAAAAGGGTTTGTTAAAGTTTGGTTCAACAACAATACCGAGCAATAAAGCAATACCAATAACAATATCGGTATAACCAGAAAAATCGGCATAAATTTGAATCATGGCGCCAAAGCTTGCCATTAAATTTTCGAAACCAGTAAAAAAGTTTGGTCCATCAAAAACCCGATCCACAAAATTACCGGCCAGATAATCTGCAATAAAAACTTTTTTAAATGCTCCAGTGAGAATTAGGAATATCGCCTTTCCAATCATTTCTTCTGTGAGAACAAACTGTTGCTTAAACTGTGGTAAAAGGTTTCTGGCTTTTGAAATTGGTCCTGCCAAAATATTTGGAAAAAACGATACATATAAAACATAATCGAGATAGTTATTTTCTGGTTCTTCGATCATTTCGCGATTAAGGTCGAAAATATAGCTGAGAGATTTAAAAACAAAAAATGAAATACCTACTGGCATCACAATGTTTAACAAAATTGGGGATTCAACTCCTTGCAAACCAAACCATGATTGAATAAAAAAGTTGGTGTATTTATAATAGCACAAAGCTCCAAGATTGACAATTATTGAAATTGCCATAAACCATCTTTTGCGACTATCAGTTTTGGAATTGAAAATGGCTTTCCCCAGAAAAAAATCGGAGGTGGCCATGAGCACCAATAAAATAACAAAAAATCCGCTAATTTTATAATAGAAATACAAACTAAAGGCAAGAAGCAAGATGTTTCTGACTCTTATTCTTTCGAAAAAATTAATGTAAACCCCGTAAAAGGCGGTAAACAAAATAAAAAACAATACAGAATTAAAAACTAAAGGACTGTCTGCATTGTATGCTAATGCTTTAAAAAAATCTAACATCTAACTCCTTATTTTCTGATTACTAAAATCATTCCTACTCTTAAATTATTACTCGACAAATTATTTAATTTTTTAATTTGGTCAACGCTAACATTGTATTTTTGAGAAATGCGCCACAAACTCTCGCCAGCCGCAACTTTATGTTTAACCGGTTTTAAATTTAGGTTTTG
The DNA here is from genome assembly GCA_013377115.1 of Bacteroidota bacterium. Classification (GTDB taxonomy): domain Bacteria; phylum Bacteroidota; class Bacteroidia; order Bacteroidales; family CG2-30-32-10; genus Cfx2-01. The sequence continues at coordinate 3,235 of JACAAW010000145.1, forward strand.
TTTATTATTGGTGATGGCGTTTTCAGAATTATTTATCACAGCATTGTTGTTTATTGGAACTTTGTTTTGTGGTAAATTATATTTTTTCTGGTAAATAACCAAAACTCTTCCAACAATAAGATTGTTTGTTTTTAAGTTATTCCAAGTTTTTAGATCCGAAACATTTACATGATAGAAAGAGGCGATAGATCCCAAATTATCTCCAGATTTAACTTTGTAATAAACTTTCGTTGATTTTACGTTTTCGGGTGGGTTATTATTGTTAGTTATATACTTTTGTAATGTATCCGACAATTGAATCTCTGATTTTTTACCATTCATAAAAACGCTTGCTGGGATTGAATCAATTCTTCCCCGATCCACAATCAAACTATCCATAGTCGAACTGGTTAAGGTTTTTAAATAGGAATTTAAAATCGCATTTAAAATCAATTCACCTTTCACATAATAACCGGCAGTGGTTAAATGAACACGATCTCTTTTGGCTAAACCATTGCCCATCCATTTCATCATCGAATATTGCCCACCACTAACATTGAACCAATCAAAATAAGCACAAACTTCTTCTCTGGCAATGCTCTTTATCAAAGCCGAAAAATCTTTACATCCTGAAATATTTCTTCTTCTTTTGTAAATATCCTGAGAATTCGAAATTAAAATACAGGTTTCGGGAGACGACATTTTAATCATTTCAATAATTCTCTTTAAATCATTTCCAATAACGGTTGGATTAAAAGCACCACCATAAAAATCGTTGGCACCTAAATCAATAATAACCAAATCAGGATTTAGTTCAGTTAATTGGGATGGAATTAATTTTGATTTCAGAATACTTTTATAACCTGCTCCATTAATACCAACACTGCTATATAAAACACCTTTATCTGTATCGGTTTCATAATCCATCCCATAACATTCGAAGAATTTTTGGGCTGTATCTGTTTTATTAATAAAAAACTCTAAAGTATCGCTGGTATTTGGAATATTTACTTCGACATAAGGCAAACATGGTTCGCTATTACAAGTAATATTTATCGGTTCAGGAACACCAGATGCTTTGAGTTTAAGGTTAAAGCTTTCTTTGCCTTGTTTGCAGAAAAGTTTAATCACTTTTAAGCTGTCTTTTAGGTATCCTCTATAAAAAACCAATTTAAAACTTGCCGAAGAATCATTGGTATGAATGGTTGCCCCATTTAAACCCATTTCATAAATTGGATTTGCAAGTACATTTCTGGAAAAGGACCAAATGCCTTTACATGAAGTTCTGTAATCGTAAGCAGCATGAGTACTGGCCGCTGCATAAGGAAAAATCAAACCTCTGCCACCAAAACCCAAAATATTCTGCAGCCTGTTTCTAACAAATCCAGTTACAATATCAGCTTGTATATGAGAATCACCAATATGGATAATTTTTAGTTTTCGTTTATTGGTTTGTTTAAACTTTTTGAAAAAAGGTTCAATTGCAGCATAATTGCTCCATTCAATATAATCTTGAGAGTATTTTATAAATGGATAGAACTTATTATAATTGATTAAGTTTTTTATGTAATTAGGACTAGAAATCGAATCTGGATTTACCTCAACCACTTTTGGGGATTGTTTTTCGCTTGCAATTTTAAATGCAAACAAAATCCCAATAAATGGAATGATAAAAAATAAAACGTTAAGATTTCTTTTTAGTCCTTTACTCATGATAGCTTGAACTTTTTGTTTTGTCGGTATAAATACAATTCATACTCAACAATTAAAGCTTTGTAGAGCTCTTTGGCGATTAATTCTTGTCCTTTTTGAGTGAAATGACCGTCATGTGATGCCAATTTTTTCTTTGTCCAGGCCAAGATTGAATTCTCTCCACCCATTACGCTGTACAAATCCCAAAATGCGCAATTGGCTTTTAATGCAGCTCTTTTTTGTGCATCCCTAATTTGTGGCAAATACGCGTATGACTTGTATTCTCCATCAACCTTTCGTGACATGTCGTTGGCGCTAAGAGCAAGTAAACTAATATTTGGAGCCGCGGTTTTGAATTTCATGAACAATGAATAAAAGCTGTCTTCTAAATATTTTAGTTTTGCCGGACTGGTAACGTAAGGAACCATATTGGCGCCATATTGAAAAATAACCAGTTTGGTATTTAATATTTTTATTTGCTTGGCAAGATAATCCGAATTAATTAAAATTAATCCATCGCCAGAATGCCCTCTAATTGCGTAGTTATCAACCTGTACCCCATTTTTTCCTTCAACTAAAAAGCCATAAAAATCAGGACTTTCGTTTGATTTGAATTCAAATCTCATATTATAACAAGATTCGGGGAAATTAAATTTATGTATTTTAAAGGTTTCTGTGGCTTCCAAGCTTTCTTCGAATAATTTTTCGTTGGTGGAAGCATTGTAACAAACAACGGTGCAATTGCTGGTTGAACGGCCATACATCACACTAATAGAATTGAACTTAATGTATTTTTGTATTGTTAAATTTACGATACCACTTTTAAATGCTTTGGAGGATTTTTGTTCTCCGCTATTGTCATCGCCTTCGGTTATTGTTGAATCAGCATCTTCTATTGCATGTTTTGTAAAAGAATAAACATATCCAGAAGCTCCGTAATATCCGCTTTTCAAACGATTATGAAAAACCGTGTATTTTTTCCAGTTTTTACTACAGTCTACCGTTAAATTTGCATGAGAAGCAACATCATCAAAAGGAACAAATCCAATTCCGCTGCCTCCAAATTTTTCCTGAATATATTTCCTGATATAGCAGGTAATTCTATCACCTTCTAATTGTGAATCGCCGTAATGACTGATGCGAACCACCTCTTTAGATCTACTCTTTTCAATGGCTTCGAAAAAAGCATCCAGCGGATGAACACCGTTTAAAGGTTTATTGGTTAAATTAATATTTTGATCATTTAATTTTTTAAAGACAAAGGATTTTGTTAACAAGGCAGCTCTTTTTCCTTTGGTGGAGTCACCTTCATCAAGATACGAAGAAAGCAGACTATCTGCCGCTTCATTTTTATTTTTTACGCTAAAATCTGTTATTGTTTTATAATCCATGAATTTAAATTCACTTCCCAAAATGGGCATGGTGAATTTTGGATTAATCACAGAGAAAATAAGAAGCAAACCTTCGAGTAGCAGAAGGAATAGAATTACTTCAATTGTTTTTTTCTTCATTTGAATACCTATTGAAGTTTTGTTTCAATCAATTTTATTAAGTCGCCGGCATTTTTCATTGCAACCAATTCTTTTAATTTGAATTTTACTCCAAATTCGCTTTCAACAGTTGAAATCAATATCAAATGACTTAATGAATCCCATTTTTCGACATCGTTAGCGCTTAAAGTAGCCGTGACTTCTAAGGCTGGTTCTTTAAAAACTTTTCTAAAAATTGGTGTTAGTTTTTCAATAATTTCGTTTTCCATGTTAAAGGTATTTTATAATGTTTTCTACTGAGTTTTCCATTAAAACAAGGGTATCGGAAGGTAATAAATCCAAAACTTCCTTGTTATCGGTATGTTTTTCTTTTACAATTTCGAATCCTGCATTTTTGTATGCAAAAAAAGCGTTGTCATTGGTTTTTGCCAAAATAATCTGAACTTTTTTTACTTCAGGATTGGAAGAATAATAATTTTTAACGTGTTCGATAATTAGTTTTTTGCTAATTCCCTTTCCTCTGGCTGATTCGTGAACATAAACAGATTCTATTTGAATTGCACCCATTTCTCTTTCTAAAGTAAGTGCTTCGGCAATTTTAAGTTTATCTGATGCTTGCTCACATTTTTCCATTCCAAAAAAGTGATAGAAAATATTGGCTTTCAATATAGCGGCTGGATTACCATCTGAACCTTCAATCCAAGAACAAATCGCGCCAACCGGTTTGTTATCAATAAATGCGATAAGAAATCCTGAGATGCATAATTCCTGTCCTTCGATGTCTTCTTCTAAAATCTCTTTTAAAATACTGGTTAATTCAGCTTCTGAAATAGAAAAAAACTTACAATAACTTAGATTTTCTGTTCCGCTTTTTTCGGCATGAATGATGGTTTCTATTAAAAAATCAACATCCTTTTCCTGGGCTTTTCTAATCTCTATTTCGTTCATTATAATGTTGATTCTATTTGTTTTTTAATTGCTTTGCGGTCAATTTTGCCGTTGATATTTAAAGGAAAAACATCCAAACTCTGAACATTGGAAGGAATCATATAAACAGGAAGTTTTGTTTTTAAGAAAGTCATCAATTCTTCTTCTCCTTCAGTAAATTTTTCAATACAAAGAACGATTTGTGTATTTCCAATATTGTTCTGAAATGCAATGGCTACGGCATTGGTTTTTTTTGTGAATTCTCTGGCATGATGTTCAATTTCGCTCAATTCCACACGAAAACCATCAATCTTTACCTGATTGTCGATTCTGCCAGCGTAAAGAAATTCGCCATTCTCATCAAAATAGGCCAAGTCGCCGGTTTTATAGTATATTTTGTCTAAACCGTTTTCGGTAATAGTAAAAAAGGCTTCTTTGTTTTTCTCAGGATTTTTCCAGTATCCAGCAGTGTTTTGGCTGCCGTAGAGACAAAGTTCTCCTTTTTGGGTGGAAGAAAGTGACTTCAAATTCTCGTCAACAATTATTGCCTCCACATTTTTCATTGGCTTTCCAATGCAGAGGATTCCGTTGTATTCTTTGCTATCAGAAGAATTTATATCATAAGTTAAACAAAAAATAGTGGCTTCGGTTGGTCCGTAGACATTTTGTAATAATGCATTAGGAACGCAGTTTTTCCAGTCTTCGGCAATGTCTTTATAGAGCGCCTCACCGCAGAACAGTGAATATTTCAGTTTTTCTAATCTGATATCATCGAAATAAGGTTTCAAATAAGATAAAATGGAAGGAACCATCAATGCAAATGTAATTTCATGATCTTCGAGCAAGCTATAAATTGCCATGTATTTTATTTGCTCTGGCGAAACGGTGTAAACACATGCACCTTTGCATAATGGAACCATGTAGGACATGATTGATAAATCAAAGGTTAATTCGAACATTTGCAGGAATTTATCATTTTCGTCGATCTGATAACCTAGAGCGAAAAAAGCATCAATAAAAGCGTTTAAATTCTTTCTGCGAATTGGAACTCCTTTTGGAATTCCGGTGCTGCCAGAAGTAAAAAGCAAATATGCAATGGATTCGTCTGAAATATTTGGTAGTTCTAAATTAATTGGCGTTTCTTTCAGTTCGGCCGAATTGATTACTGAAATATTATTTGAGATGCAGTATTCCTTTAATTCAGCATCCATTTTTGAAGCGAGAATGGTTTGGATTTCGGATTGTTCAATGATAGAGGCATTTCTATCTAGTGGCACTTCGGGATTGATTGGAACAAAACCCTTTCCAGCAAACAGAATTCCGAAAACAGCAGCATAAGTTTCGATATCATCGTGCAATAAAACGCCAACCAGATTGGTTTCCGACTGATCAGTTTCTTCAATAGATAATCGAATAGCGCTGATTTTACCAGAAAGTGTTTTATAAGAAAATGGCTGATCGTTAATATAAAAGGAGTTTCTTTCGGGGAATTTCTCGCAGGATTTTTTAATAAATTCTAACATTGAGTACTAAAATTGCTGTAATTCAGGGTGTTTTATTAATTTAATTTCAACTTGCAAAATTACTAAAAATATTAATATTGAGATTCTTTAATTTAAATGGCAGAATCAGGATTTGAAAAATGTAAAAATTTAGAACAAATTTCTCATCATTTTCATCAAATTTCACTTATTGATAAGCATTTGCTACGATTTTTAAAGTATTTACAAAAGGATATTGAAATTGGAAGTTTTGGTACTCATTTCATACACTCCTCATACACTATCCATACACTATCTATACACCATCCATATACCATCAATACAATTTGTGAAGTTGTGAGGTTGTTAATTTGTGAGGTTGTGAAGTTGTGAATTTGTTAATGGTGACAGGGGGACAAAGTAATTAGTGACAAGGTGATTTGATGTACTTCGACTGTACTTCGACAATGCTTCGACAAGCTCAGCAACCGGCTCAGTGTAAAATTTGAAGATGTCCGGTGGTTGAGCGGAGTCGAAACTACCGT
>JACAAW010000146.1 GCA_013377115.1 Bacteroidota bacterium
TTAATGGTCATCGTTACAGCGTTAGAAGTGGCAGGACTACCGGTTGCGCAAGTAGCGTTAGAAGTCAACACACAAGTAACGATATCACCAGAAACAAGAGCTGCATTTGTATAAGTTGTACTATTAGTACCAACGTTTGTTCCATTTAATTTCCATTGGTATGCTGGAGTAGTTCCACCATTAGTAGGAGTGGCAGTAAAAGTAACAGAAGTTCCAGAACAAATTGTTGTAGCTGTTGCCGCAATACTAACACTAACTGGTAAACTCGAATTAACAGTCATGGTAATAGTATTCGAATTAGCAGGACTACCAGTAGCACAAGTCGCATTTGAAGTTAAGGTACAAGTAACAGTATTTCCATTTGCTAAAGTCGCATTGGTATAAGTTGGACTATTTGTACCCACGTTAGTACCATTCAATTTCCATTGGTAAACTGGAGTTGTGCCTCCATTAGTAGGAGTGGCCGTAAATGTAACTGAAGTACCAGAACAAATTGGATTTGCAGAAGCTGCTATTACAACACTTACAGGTAAATTTGGATTGACCGTAATTGCATAATTAGCTGATATTGTACCATAACCGCAAGTATTTAATCCTTTTACCGTTAATATCCCGCTTGTTGCAGCAGTCGTAAAGTCAATAGTAACATTATTTGTAGTTCCATTGATTGTAGCACCTGTTCCGGTGTATGTCCATGTATAGAAGTTTGCATTAGCAATAACTCCAACAGAATAAGCTACTGCGCTTTGTCCTTGACAAACAATTGGACTTCCAGATATCATACCAGCATCTGCAGGATGTGGGTTCACAATAATGGCATAATTAGCTGAAGTTATTCCGTCGCCACATGCATTAGTTCCTTTTACTGTAAGTGTTCCGCTTGTTGCATTTGCAGCAAAGTCAATTGTAATATTGTTTGTAGGTCCGCTTATTGTTGCACCAATTCCAGAATATGACCATGTATAGCTACTTGCATTTAATATAGTACCAACAGAATAAGGTATATTATACTGGCTTTGACAAATTGTAGCTGTTCCAGAAATAAGACCTGCGGCTGCAGGAAAAGGATTGACAGTCATGGTAACTGAATTGGATGTTGCTGGACTTCCTGATACACATGTTGCATTAGAAGTTAATACACAAGTTACAATATCTCCAGTAGCAAGAATTGCATTAACGTATGTTGAACTATTGGTTCCAACATTTACTCCATTTAATTTCCATTGATAAACTGGAACAGTTCCTCCATTGGTTGGAGTTGCGGTAAATGTAACTGAAGTTCCTGCACAAATTGTTGTAGAACTTGCGGCAATGTTGATGCTTGCCGTTACAGTTGGATTTACGGCCATTGTAAGTGTGTTTGAAGTGGCAGGGGAGCCTAAAGCGCATGTCAAACTACTTGTCAATTGGCATGTGATGGCATCACCATTTAACAGTGTATTTGTTAGGTAGGTTTGATTTGTTTCGCCAAGAATATTAGTTCCGTTTTTTTTCCATTGATAGGCTGGGGTTCCTCCATTTGTGGGTGTTGCTGTATAAGTTACAGAAGTACCTGAGCAAATATTTGTGCCAGTTGAAGCGACAATCACTACACTTACTGTTAATGGCGGTCCAACAACCATTGTAATGGTATTTGATGTTGCTGGGTTACCAGTTAAACAGGGACTTGCATTGGAAGCTAAGATACAAATAATTTGATCATTATTATTCAATGCTGCATCAGTATATGTAGAACCTGTTCCGCCAACAATGGTTCCATTTTTCTTCCACTGATATATTGGACTTGCACCGCCATTAGTGGGCGAGGCCGAAAATGTTACACTGGTTCCTGAACAAATGGAACCAACCGGATTAGCAGATATACTAACATTTGCTGGTAAATTTGGATTTACAGTCATTGTAATGGTGTTAGAATTAGCTGGACTTCCAGCTACACAATTGGCATTTGAGGTCATTGTACAATTTACAGTATTTCCATTTGCAATAGCAGCATTTGTATAAGTAGCACTGTTTGTTCCAACATTTACTCCATTCAATTTCCATTGGTAAATAGGTGTAGTTCCCCCATTAGTTGGAGTTGCGGTAAATGAAACTAAAGTTCCGGAGCAAACAGGATTGGAAGAAGCGGCAATGCTAACGCTTGCAGCAATACTTGGATTAACAACCATTGAAATTGAATTCGAAGTGGCTGGAGAGCCCGTTGCACAAATCAAACTACTGGTCATCTGGCAAGTGATTATATCTCCATTTAATAAGGCTGTAGTAGAATAGCTTGGATTAGTTTCACCGATAATATTGGATCCATTTTTTTTCCATTGATAGGTTGGTGTTCCACCATTAGTTGGTGTTGCTGTGAAAGTAACATTTGTTCCAATGCAAATAGCACCTGAAGGAATAGCTGTAATATTGACAGAGGAGGCGAAACTGGTCACCGACATTGTCAGAATATTCGAAGTAGCAGGACTACCTGTAACACAAGGTAGGTTCGAAGTAATAACACAAGAGAAAAAATCACTATTAACAGGGGTTGTAGTATAGGTAGAACTAGTAGCACCAATAATATTGGTCCCATTTTTTTTCCATTGAAAAGTTGGTGTACTACCACCATTTGTCACAGTTGCCGTAAAAGTAACACTTGTGGCAGGGCAAACTGATATGCCTGGATTTGCACTAATGCTAACACTAGCAGCAAGACTCGGATTCATTATTACGGTTGCAGAAAAATTCATAGTAGTAGTGCAGCTTGTGCCAGCATGTGTAGCAATAATAGTATAAATTCCTTCCGTTGTTTGGTTCCCAAAGTTTAAAGCAGCTCCTGTACCAGCAATTGGAGTTCCAATGTTTACATCATCTACTAATAATTGGTAATTTACACCAATTTCAGAATTTGTTAGTCCAACAGGAACTCCCGGTCCACCGCTACAATATGATCCACCGCCTGTCACATCAAAAGCAATTGGAGCAGCCACATTTACGGAAACTCTGAAATTGTCAAATAATTCATCATTTGTAGAATTGGCTGTTGCTGCATGCGCCCATATATATCCAAATGCTGTTAATGCGGTTCCTGTATAGGAATTATCTAAAGTGGCTGTTCCACTTTGTGTATATACTCCTGTTGATGGATCACTCCATGCAGTTGCGCCATCATCCCTGACAAATAATGACCATGTGTTATCAGTAGAATTATAAGTAACTTTTACGCTTATATAATCTGTAAAAGTTGATAGTGAATTGGCTCTGGATTTTATAATATCTGTTGATGTGGAGATTCCATTTGTGTATTTTACGAGACGAATTGAATCGGTTGTTCCAGAATTTCCAAATACTATAGCATATCCAGTTCCAGTTGTTAAGGTTGAACTCGATCCAGCTAAAACAACTGCAGTTCCGTAATTTCCTGAAGCAAGTCCAGAAGGATTCGTAGTTCTATCGTATTTGAAATTAAATGTCCAGGTTACTAATCCAGTATTGTTCGCTAATGTAGTAAAATAAGGACTCGAAAATGTTGAAGAAGTTCCGCTAACATATGATACGCCATTTGTACTTCCATTTGCAATTTTTAAATAGGAATTTGAAACAATTGTTGCCGTAGACGTTCCTACTAAAGTTGAAGAATAAGTCATTGAAGGAGTTCCCCCAGGACTAACTGTTGCCCGATTGAAATCATCATTGAAAACCACTGAAGCACAGCCACTTTCGGCAATTGTAGAGCATGTGGTTGAGGGAACAGCATTCAAATTGTAATTAATATTGGTTCCTGTATTAGAATAGGAATAGATCTTAAAATAATAGGCAGAATTTGATATGAGTCCAGTAAAAGAAGCAGATTGAATTCCAGAACTTACATTAATTGTGTTTGTTCCATCAGCCACTGGAACTCCATCAACAGGATCTGTAATATCAGCAAAACTAATAGGGCTCATTTTTATAAGATAAGAATTCGGAATAATTGCACCAGTTGCATCTGTCCATGATAATGGAATTGAAATTGATGTTGTTGTTCCACAAGTAAAACCTGTAGGTTGATTACTTGGTTCTCCTTGGGGAATGTTATAATTATTTAATTCGGAAGTAGTTGAATTTCCTTGGTTATCAATGGCCGTTATTTTATAATAAACTGTTGTTCCTGCAACTTGAGCAGGAATAACCGAAATTGTGGAATAAGTTGGAGGAGTGCCAAGAGCCATAGAAATGGTATTACTTTGAACTGTTGGAGAGGTTCCCCAGTAAAGTGTTGCGCTTGAAATTGTACCGTCATCTGTAATACTAGCCGAAACATTTACTGAAGTAGCAGAAGTAGGTGTTGTTGGATTCGTTACTATATTAGTGATAATCGGTGCTGAAACGCAGGAAGTTCCCCAAACAAGACAAACATATTCTGGGTGATCAACATAGGGATTTCTATTATGTTGGCCGGATTGATAATAAATAGCATTGTTTCTGTTAATTTCCCATTGGTCCACTGGGTCGAGTGCGCACCAGCTAAGGAACATATTAATCACCCAAGGTTGGTAATTATTGGTAGTAGAATTATAAAGAAGTGGCCACATTGCTGCCGATCCTGTTGATGGCGACCATGAAGGCATGGTGCTCATATATCTGGTTGCCAAATACAACCAGGCCCTTGCAAAATCTCCTTTATAGCAATCTAAAGGTTCGAATACGGTAGCTGTATAACCAGGATAAGAACTTGGACCGAGCAAACTTCCGTTGCTAGAGGTGTAAGTTGGAGCAGATGTTTCTCCAATCATATTATTGCTTTTGTACTGATTCACATACTGGTCGCAAGGAAAAAGGTGATGAAGATCTGAGTATTGCGGGTTTGCAGCATTATCAAGTCCACCCCAAATTGAATTCGGTAAACAATGCTCTCTTGAATAACATTGGCCTTCTACACTTGCTCCGCCAGTACATTGACTAGAAGACAAAGTGAAAAAGTAATTGGCGGTACCATCACACCTTCTTGAATACATGTCATAAATGGCAGTGCCACCAGGAGTTGTTACATCGGTGTATGCATAAGCATTCCAAACTCCTGGAGTATAAGATAGTTTTATATGACCAGTTGTAATAATATCGCGCAAAGTTGCACGTAAAACATCTCCAGATTTCCCTGCAGCTAAATCATAATAACCTGCTGGAATTTGGCCAAAACTTGATAAGAATAAAAATAAACCAACTGTTAATAGTAATAATCTTTTCATCATTTTTATTTAGTTTAATTAGCAAATTGAATCCTAAGCGGCTTTGCTAGAGAAGTAAATATTTTTAGGAAGATTATTTGTTATTTAATACGGCCGAAAATATTCACTTCAAAAAATACCATTTTTGATAATATTTAGCCGGTTTCAGTCATGTCATATGAGGAAATAATAATGACATTCATCAAGGGTGTTCAACTTTGAATGTTTTAAAAGAACGAAATCAAAACAAAGATAACAAAATGTTTGCCTATACGCAAGTGTTTGTGTAGGATAATTAGTTGAAAATTGTTGAATTTATGCAGGTTGTAGAATTTTAAAGATAAATTAACTTTTGAATTAGATGAAAAAATATGTTTTTTGAAACACGCACGTAAAAAATTAAGGCAAATATTTTTTCATTTTTTTTAATAATTTGGTGATAAAAAAGTCAGTATTCTTTTCGTTTAGATATTTTTAATTAATAGCTTTGCCAAAAAAAATGAATACTCTCTAATAATAAAATTAAAAATCATGGCTAAGATTAGTAAAGAGGATGCACTAAGATATCATTTCGAAGGTCGTCCCGGAAAAATTGAAGTTGTTCCAACAAAACCTCACAGAACTCAACGCGATCTGTCATTAGCTTATTCTCCTGGAGTAGCTTTACCCTGTCTTGAAATTCAGAAAAACCCAGAAGACATTTATAAGTATACCGCAAAAGGAAATCTTGTTGCAGTTATTTCTAATGGTACCGCCGTTTTAGGTTTAGGTGATATTGGTGCTGACGCTGGAAAGCCAGTAATGGAAGGTAAAGGATTATTATTTAAAATATTTGCTGATGTTGATGTGTTTGACATTGAGGTTGATACAAAAGATATTGATAAATTCTGTGAAACAGTTAAAAATATTTCTGTAACCTTTGGTGGTATTAATTTAGAGGATATCAAAGCTCCTGAGTGTTTCGAAATTGAAGAACGCTTGAAAAGGGAATTAAATATTCCTGTAATGCACGATGACCAGCATGGAACTGCAATTATTTCTTCGGCAGGTCTTATTAATGCTCTTGAAATTGCAGGAAAGAAAATTCAGGACGTGAGAATGGTAGTCAATGGAGCTGGTGCTTCTGCTATTGCATGCACAAACTTAATCATTTCTTTAGGTTTAAAAAAAGAAAATGTTGTCATGTGCGATACTAAAGGTGTCTTGAGAAAAGATAGAACAGACCTTAATAAATACAAAGATAAATTTGCAACAGATAGAGATTTACATACTCTTGCAGATGCTTTAAATGGAGCTGATGTTTTCTTGGGATTGTCTTCTAAAAATGTAGTTTCAAAAGATATGGTTCGCTCAATGGCAAAAAATCCAATTGTTTTTGCAATGGCAAATCCTGATCCAGAAATTACTTATGAGGATGCAACTGCAGCAAGAGAAGATGTTTTAATGGCAACTGGTCGTTCTGATTATCCAAACCAGGTGAATAATGTTCTTGGTTTTCCATTCATTTTCAGAGGTGCTTTAGATGTTAGAGCAACTTGTATTAACGAGGAAATGAAAATTGCAGCCGTTTATTCCTTGGCTTCTTTAGCTAAAGAAAACGTTCCAGAAAAAGTTAGTAAAGCTTATAATGTTGATAATCTTGTTTTTGGTCGCGAATATTTTATTCCAAAACCTTTGGATCCAAGATTAATCACTACTGTTGCTCCAGCTGTTGCAAAAGCTGCTATGGATTCAGGTGTTGCAAAAAGTCCAATTAAAGATTGGGATGCTTACAAACACGAATTATCAAAACGTCTGGGTCTTGAAAATCAATTATTAAGAGGACTTACTTCAAAAGCAAAATTAGATCCTAAGAGAATTATTTTTGCTGAAGGAACCAATTTAAAAGTTCTAAAAGCTGCATACGAAGTTCTTCAAGAAGGCATTGCAAAACCAATTTTATTAGGTAATCCTGAAAAGATAAAACAAGTTATGGCTGATAATCACATCGAAATGTGTGATGTATTGATTATTGACCCAAGAAGCAAAGAAGCAGAAGAAAGAAGAGTGAAATTTGCTGAAATGATTTGGGAAAAACGCCAAAGAAAAGGTATCACTCATGAAGAAGCTTATGAATTAACATACAACAGAAATTACTTTGGTATAATGATGGTTGAAACCGGTGAAGCTGATGCAATGGTTTCTGGAGTAACTAGTCAATATGACGCGGTTATGAGTCCAGCATTGAAATTAGTTGGCGTAAAACCAGAACTCAATCATATTTCTAGTATGTATATTGTAGTTACTAAAAAAGGACCTTATTTCTTTGCTGATACAACCATTAATCTTGATCCAGATTGGCAAACTCTTGCTGAAACTGCTTTATTAACTGCTGATATGGTTCGTAGATTTAACATTGAACCTGTTATTGGAATGCTATCATTTTCAAATTTTGGCTCAATTAAAGCGGCTGCAAATTCAATGGGAGCAGAGAGAGTTCGTCAAGCTACAAGATTCTTACATAAAAACAATCCTGAATTACTTGTTGATGGTGAATTGCAAGCTAATTTCGCTTTGAATAAAGAAATGAGAAAATCGAAATTCCCATTCTCCAAAATTGCTGATTACGACGTAAACACATTAATTTTCCCTAATTTGAGTTCTGGAAATATTTCTTACAAAATTATGCAAGAAATTGGTGGTGCTGAAGTTATTGGACCAATCATTATGGGGATTAAAAAACCTATCCATGTTGTTCCTATGGAATGTTCAGTTCGTGAAATCGTTCATATGACTACAATTGCTGTGGTTGATGCTCAACATGTTCATAAAACGAATAAAAAATAATTCTTATTTGAATTCAATTTCTAAAGAGCCAGCTTTTTTTCTGGCTCTTTTTTTTTGAAATTTTATGTTAAATTGGTTTTCAAAAAAAAATGAATTATTTTTGATTTGAATTCTTTTTAAGGAGAAAAACATCAATTAATTATATTATGGAGATTGAAAAGGTAAAAAGCTACGGAATTGCAGTTAGTGATTTAGAAGGCAACTGGGGCGATGCCTTTAAAACTAAACTCAAGAAAAAATCGCAGAAAGTTATTTTTAGTCATTTATCATTTTTCCAAAAGATCAAAATGATGTATTTGTTTTTGCAAGAAAAAAAGAAAGCATCAAAGCTTGATTTGTCTGAATTCAAAACCAAGGGAATGAAAAATCAAAAATTTATTGATCAACAACTGGAATACATTTCCATGTTTTCAGCAATGACAAAATTACTTGGCTTAGATAGAGCAAAAGAAATAATGATTTCTGTTATGGAAGCTACGGCTGTTGAAGCCTTCTCTCAATCAAGTCCAGAAGAGGAATTCATTCAAAGTTATGGAGATTCTTTTGAATTTTTTAGAAACTATTTTCATCCACTTCCCGAAGCATGTTTAAAAGCAGGGTGTCTTGATATGACTTTAACAGAAAATACCGAATCGTGTTTTCAGTTTGAAATAACTTGGTGTATTTGGCTCGAATTAGCGCGGAAAATGAATATCCCAGAAGCTTGTATTCCGAATTGTTATGCTGACGATTTTGCATATCCCGATTATTTTAAAAAATATGGCATTAAATATAGCCAAAAAGGAACTTTAGCAAAAGGAGCAAAATGTTGTGATTTGAGATTTGAAAGAATGTGATTGTTTGTAAATTATATGCCTCATGGAAATCATAGTCACTACTTTTTCCCTTTTACTTTTTTTGAATCTTCTTTTTTTTCGACCTGTTTAATGCTATCAGCAGTTGGCAATTTTGTTTGGCACTTTTTCTATGGCTTATCTCCTCGAGGTAATCCTCGAAGTGATTTCCAAATTTAATTTTTGTCTGTTAATGTTAGGGTCTGATGTTACCAAAAAAAAACATTTTTAGATTCCTCACTTTGTTCGGAATGACAATATTACAACGTTATTAGGAGATTGCGAGGGCACGACAGATTCTCTTTTAGCGAATCTGTCGTGCCCTCGCAATCTCAGGCTCATCATAAAAGCTATGTCATTCCGAACGAAGTGAGGAATCTCCTTTCAATTATTATCTATTAACACCCATTAATAAAATATAAATTTGCATCCTAAAATTAATACCTTTATTTTTGAAGAGAATTC
>JACAAW010000147.1 GCA_013377115.1 Bacteroidota bacterium
TTTAAAGAAAAATCCTGTGAAGTTTCTTTTTCGTCTTCAACTGAATTTTTAATATTATAATAAAGCAAATTATTATTCAAATCAAAGGCACTGCTTTCAACACTTTCTGTACTTCCAGCATCGCGATTTTCATAACCAAAAGAAACTGTAAGCAAATTCTTAGAGTTTATTGAAAAATCAGCTCCAAATTTAATCCCTGATCCCATTCTGCTTCTGAGCATGTCAGAATTTTGATTGTATTTTGTAGTGGAATCATTAAGGGTATTTTCTCGCACACTTTCGCCCCAACCTTTCATTCGACGAGAACTTCCATCGTATGAAGCAAAAAAGTTAACTTTTCCCAAATTATAATTCAAGTTTATGGAACCATTATATTTATCACCAGTTCCAAAATTGGTGGAAATAATCCCATTAAAACCTTTGCTCATTTTTTTCTTCAATTTGATATTGATAATTCCAGTCATTCCTTCTGCCTGATAACGAGCTGATGGATTGGTAATTATCTCAATACTTTCTATTGAAGATGCTGGAATTTGCTCCAAAACTGCCGATCTACTTGCACCCGATAATGCTGATGGTCGTCCATCAATCAAAATGGTGATATTACCGTTTCCACGTAAACTTACATTTCCATCTACATCGACTGTAACAGAAGGAACATTTTTCATAACATCAACTGCAGTTCCACCAGTGGTTGCAATGTTTTTTTCAACATTAACAACTTTTTTATCCAAGGTATATTCAACCAATTTTTTTTCGGAAGTAATGGTTACTTCTGAAAGATTGGTGCTACCAGGCTGAAAATTAATTTTACCAACATTTACTTCTGGAACTTTTGGTGTAACTTTTACACCAGGAACTAATTGAGGCGCATATCCAATAAAATTTACTTTTAGATAATATCCGCCGAAAGGAACTTTATCGATATTAAAAACACCTTTTGTATTGGTAACTCCGCCTGTTACAAGGGTTGAATCTTTGGATTTATATAAAACCACATTTGCGTATTCTATTGGTTTTGAAGTTTCTGCATCCAAAATAATTCCAGTTACAATACCAATTGGTGGTCCTTGTGGTCCTTTATTTTGCCCATTTCCATTTTGGTGATTTTGTGATTTCAAACTACCACTTAATAATAGTATTGCTACTACAGCAAAAATCGCTTTCTTCATTTTATTCTATTGTGTTGGTTTATGATTTTTATTCACCTTCGGGATGGTGATTTCCTTTATTTTTTACTTCTAAATTCATTTCCTTGTAAACTCCCGACAATTTAACTTTTTGCTTTTCATCACAAAGATTTCTTAAATTGAAAAAATGCTTGATACTCATCTGACTCATTTCTTTAAAAAACTCACCATTCTCTTTTGCAATAATATTTAGCTTAGCTGTATCAGGATTAGCAATTGAATACTGATCGAACATAGCAGCATGATTTTTTTGAATTTTTTCGGCAAGAGCAGTACGTTCTTTTCTAAATTCTTCTTTCATCTTTCTATAATCCTCTGTTTGCTTGGCATTTAAATTCAATTCATTTTTAATAAATGCTTCAATTTTATGATGTGGATTGTTCATCATCCTATTTTTGAAATTCCAGCGGTGATAACAAATTGTTGCCAAAGTGGCAATATTGGTGATGAGCAAAAATATGATTACCCAAATCGCCATTCGTTTTTTTGTGAAATAATTCATTTTTTATTTTTTTAATATCGTTAACTAATTTTAGTTAGGGAAATTTTCACTTTCATCAGTTACAGCAAATTCTCCAGCAAAAGCATTCATGCTTGAGATTCGCGTATCATCGTTACTTTTATTGAACAAAGAATTATTATATCCTAATAAAACGCCAATAACAACTGCGATAGAAATTATCAATGTAATAATACCAGTATTTAAAAGTTGATAGGTCAAGGCAACTTTTTTCGAACCTCCTAATTTCTCCTCATTTTCAATTCGTTGTAATAGTTTTTTATAAAAATACGGATTGATTTCTGGGACGTTATTATCAATAGAAAAATTCTCCGAAACAAATTGGAACTTTTCAGAACATTGCTTGCATGATTTCAAATGCTCAGAAAAAAGCATGGTATCTTTTTCCAAAAGTTCTTTCTCAATAAAAAGAATGATTTGTTTTTCGAAAATCTTGCAGTTCATTTTTGCGGTTTTAAGTTTAGACACCATTTTTTTTATTTCCTTGCGAAAAATTAAAAATTATTTTCACGATATTTTAATAATTTCTTTTGAAGTTTCTTTTTAGCGCGATGCAGCAAAGATTCCACGGAAGAAATACTAATATCCATTACCTCAGAAATTTGCTGATAATTTAAATCATCGTACTTGTTCAAAGTAAAGGCAATTTTCTGATTCGTAGATAATGTTTCAATCGCTTTTTTAAGCAAATCTCCAAGTTCCTTTGTTTCTAATCGTGAATTTGCAGTTTCAGAAGCTTTTTGATCATTGTGATAATTTTGCTTTTTTGAATCAAACAAAAGTTCGAAGGTCCGAATGAATTTATTTTGCTTTTGTTTTCTTAAAAAATTAAGCGATTTATTGATGGAAATTCTATAAATCCAAGTTGAAATTTTCGAATCATTTCTAAATTTTTCGATAGAATTATACACTTCAATAAAAACTTCTTGAGAAATATCCTCGGCATCTTCTTTATTTCGGAGAAATACATAACAAGTTTGAAAAACCTTATTTTGGTAGGTATCAACTAAAGACTTAAAGAAAGATTCTTTATTTTCAATAGTTTCAGAATATAAAATTTGGTCTTTCGAAATCATTAGCGAATTAATAGCAATGCAAAGTAATCACAAATCAAATTATTAGACACCATTTTTTCGAAAAACTTTCCAATTCACAAAAAATAAATTTGTTAAAAATTCCAAATTCCAGAAATAATTTTAAATAAATATAGGAAACGCCCAATAAATAATTAATTTTGGAATTCAAAAAAATATTCATTTCAAAAAAAAATTATCAATGACTGAAAAAATTCAAAAATTACTCAGAGATTCAAAAGCAGCGCGTTGGACGGCTTTATTAATTGTATCATTTACTATGTTTGCCGGATATTATTTGGCAGATGCAATGGCTCCGCTTCAAGGAATGCTAGAGAAACAATTAGGTTGGAATGCAAATGAATATGGATTTTTCACAAGTGCTTACGGTTGGTTTAATGTATTTCTTTTCTTTTTAATTATTGGTGGAATTATTCTCGACAAAATGGGAATACGTTTTACCGGAGTCGCCTCTGCTGCAGTTATGGTTGCTGGAGCGGCAATTAAATATTGGGCAGTTTCTACACATTCATTAGATGGCGTAATCATTTTTGGTTGGAAAGGTCAAGTAATGATGGCTGCAATTGGTTATGCGATATTTGGTGTGGGAGTAGAAATTGCAGGAGTTAC
Organism: Bacteroidota bacterium; assembly: GCA_013377115.1. Taxonomy (GTDB): domain Bacteria; phylum Bacteroidota; class Bacteroidia; order Bacteroidales; family CG2-30-32-10; genus Cfx2-01. The sequence continues at coordinate 3,414 of JACAAW010000147.1, forward strand.
TGTTTCAAAAATCATTGTAAAATGGTTTAAAGGATACGAAATGGCTTTCGCAATGGGACTTCAGGTTTCTATTGCGCGACTTGGAACTGGATTGGCAATTTCTACAGCATTGCCTGTTTCGCAAATATTTGGAAGCGTTTCTGTTCCATTATTGTTTGGATTGGTATTGCTTTCAATCGGACTAATTGCCATTATCCTTTACAATATTCAAGATAAAAAATTGGATGTTACTATTAAAGCTGCAAATCTCGCAAACGAATCATTTGTTGAAGAAGAAGAATTCAAATCAAGTGATATTTTTAGTATTCTAAAAAATAAAGGCTGGTGGTATATTGCAATATTATGCGTTTTGTTTTATTCAGCAGTATTTCCTTTCCTAAAATATGCAACGAATTTAATGACCAATAAATTTGATGTATCTGATAATTGGGCAGGATTAATTCCTGGACTTCTACCTTTTGGAACCATTATTTTTACTCCAATTTTTGGAAGTATTTATGACAAAAAAGGAAAAGGTGCCACCATTATGATTATTGGATCATTAATAATTATGGCAGTGCATTTATTATTTGCAATTCCATTTTTAAACCAAACAATTATTGCATTTATTTTAATGATTATTTTAGGAATTGGATTTTCTTTAGTTCCTTCAGCAATGTGGCCTTCAGTTCCTAAAATCATTCCAGAAAGACAATTAGGAACTGCTTATTCATTAATTTTTTATGTACAAAACTGGGGGTTAATGGGAGTTCCATTATTAATTGGCTGGGTACTCGACAAATGGTGTATCATTGCAAAAGTTACTAATGCAGATGGAACAACCACAACAACTTACGATTATCAAATTCCAATGCTTATTTTCGCTGGATTTGGTTTACTTGCATTGCTTTTTGCGTACCTTTTAAAAGTTGAAGATAAGAAAAAAGGTTATGGTTTAGAAACTCCAAATATCCAGAAATAATAAAAATGGAATAGTGGAATAATGGATTATTGGGTAATTGGAAATTCGTCATACAACTTGTCTTTTCATTCCTATTGTTTTTAAATAATTTGGATGATGGAATAATGGATAAATGGTAATTCCACCTTTCCAAATCTCCAACTTTCAAAGTTTGAACTAATTAATTTTAAAACTATTGGACAAATGGATTATTGGATAATTGGAAATTCATCATCCAACTTCTCGATTCACTCCTATTGTTTTTACAAAATTTGGATGATTTGAATAATGGATAAATGGAAATTCCACCTTTCCAAATCTCCAATTTTCCATATTTCGCTCTATTCAACGCTTAAGGATTTTTTGATAAATTCTGAAAATACTTGCTTAGTTATGTTAAGAATATAATTTATTTAAAATAATTTCGTTTACAAACAAAATATCCTCATTATCTTTGTAAAAATTTACGGTATGATTCGCCTTTCTAAAATAGTATTATCATTGGGTTTATTGCTTATCTCATTATCTGCCAATTCTCAAGTTAGCATAAGGGATTCGTCCATTGCATTTCCGATGTTTTCGATTAACTATGCTTATCAAACACCTGGCAGTGATTTAGCAAAGAGATTTGGTGATGACTCAAATATTGGCGCGAATTTAATCTATAAAACCAAAAAGAATTATTTATTTGGTTTAGAAGGAAATTACTTTTTTGGAACTATGCTTAAAGAGGATTCTATTCTTGATAAAATTTCTACTGCTGATGGCAATATTATCAACGGAAATGGCGAATATGCTGACATTAGAATGTTCGAACGAGGCTTTTATATCACTGGTAAGATTGGAAAAATGTTTCCAGTAATTGGTCCCAATCCAAATTCTGGATTGTTTATTATGGGCGGGGCCGGATTCCTACAACATAAAATCAGAATTGAAAACCCAGGAAATACAGTTCCTCAAATAGCAGGAGATTATGCCAAAGGTTACGATCGTTTAACAAATGGTTTTGCTATAACTGAATTTGTAGGTTATATGCATATGGGTTCCAACCGTTTGGTTAGCTTCTATATTGGCATAGAATGCGTTCAGGCATGGACTCAAAACAGAAGAAGCTATAATTTTGACCAAATGAAACGCGATACAGATAAAAGATTTGATGCACTTTATGGAATAAAACTTGGGTGGATATTGCCATTATACAAGCGCGTCCCCGACAAATATTATTTCAATTAAATTAAAGCGGATTTATGGCATTGCTCTATAATTTTGGAATCCGCATTTACTTTGCCCTTATATTTTTGGCCAGCTTTTTCAACCCAAAAGCAAAATTATGGATTAAAGGCAGAAAAAATATTTTCAAAAATATTTTAGAAATCATACCAAAAAACGAAGAAATTGTTTGGTTTCATTCAGCTTCTCTCGGCGAATTTGAGCAAGGTCGATCAATTATTGAAAACTTCAAAAAAGAAAATCCAAATTATAAAATTCTTCTTACCTTCTTCTCTCCTTCTGGTTACGAGATAAGAAAAAATTATCCGGGAGCTGATTATATTTTCTATCTTCCGATTGACACCAAAAGAAATGCAAAGAAGTTTATTGATATTATAAATCCCAAATTGGTGTATTTTATTAAATATGAGTTTTGGTTCAATTATATCAATCAGCTTTATAGGAAGCAAATCCCAACATTTATTGTTTCCGCGAATTTTAGAAATGATCAACATTTTTTTAAATGGTATGGCGGCTGGTTCAGAAATCAATTGCAAAAAATCACCTATTTTTTTGTTCAGAACGAAAAATCGAAATCTCTTTTAAACACTATTGGAATTCAGAATGTAATTGTTAGTGGTGACACCCGTTTCGATAGGGTTTATGAAATCACCAAAGAAGAAAAATCATTTCCTCTGATTGAGAAATTTTGCGAAAATAAAAACATTCTTATTGCTGGAAGTACCTGGCCAGAAGATGAAGAAATTCTTCTAAAGCATTTTGTTTCGCATTCAAATGATTATAAATTAATTATTGCCCCACACGAAGTTCACTCAGAACGAATTGAGGCTTTAATTAAAAGCAGTTCCGAGTCGATGCAAAGGTTTTCTGGTTTGAACGAAAGCAATGCCTTAGAAAGCCACATATTGATCATTGACAGCATTGGAATTCTTTCACATCTTTATAAATATGGAAATATCTCATTTATTGGCGGCGGTTTTGGAAAAGGAATTCACAATATTTTAGAAGCTGCAACTTTTGGATTGCCAATTATTTTCGGACCAAGCTACGAAAAATTTCAGGAGGCAAAAGACCTCATTGAATTAAAAGGAGCTGTTTCTATTTCAAACTTTGAGGAATATTCTTGCGCTTTAAATAATTTTCTAATTCCCGAAAAGATGGAAATTGCAGGAAATATTTCAAAAAAATATGTTGCTGATAAAGTTGGTGCTACAAAAATGATTTTGGAAGAAACAAAGAAGTTTTTGTAATTTATATCGCACCTACGGCGCTTTCCTTTATTCTTCTTTATTATATTTACCGATATATCGCCTCTACGAGGCTTTTTTGTAAGCCATTATTGTTTATTCTGGCAAAATACAAATCAATATCCCTTAGGGATAAAATATCGGTAGAAAATAAAATTTGAAATTCCAATAAGTGCCGATAGGTAAGTAATAAAAAAACAAATCGACATTATTTAAAATATTTTCTTTGCGAATGTCAGAAGCAGTTGCTAATATTAATGCTTGGATGAGATTGCTTCTCAGCTAACTGGCTGATCGCAATGACGCTCTCTTTGAAAATAAAACTCCAAACTACTATAGATTTAGAAACTTTTGTAGTCTGGAGTTTAAAAGATTCTGAAACGAGTTCAGAATGACTAGGAATATTTACAAAATCTCCCCTAATTTTTCATCAATTTGCTTTGGAGTAAATGGTTTTGCTAATATTTTCTGATTTTGGTCCAGCAAAATAAAAGTTGGAGTTTGCCATACATTGTATTTCTTGGTAAATTCACCATCAACACTTTTGAAATCAGAAACATTAATCCAATTCATTTTATTCTTTTGAACGGCTGTCACCCAATTTTTTTTGTCAGTGTCGAGTGAAACTGCGTAAATTTCTAGTCCCAAACTTTTATATTTTTCGTAAACCAATATTAATTGTGGCATCATAGCTTCGCAATGTTCGCATTGAGAAGACCAGAATAAGAGCAATACCAATTTACTTTTTACACTTTGTAAATCGATTGATTTTCCAGTGGAATCGGGCAATATGATGTTGGGCGCAATTTTTCCAATTTTTAAATTTTTTAGAGCAGCCACTTTTTCGGCAAGGGTTTTTGCTTTCACATCCTGATCGCAAGTGGTTTGAAGAAAATATTTTTCGGTAAGATAAATAAATACTTCATCGTATTCGCTGGCTTCGAAGGTTTGTATCAAAAGATTCAAAGCATAATCAAAAACAGGTTTCGATTTGTTGGTTTGGCTTAAAATGAAATCGCAAATTTGTTTGAAATTTTCAGCTGATGGTGTTTCGGAAAAAGTGGAAAGATAACCACTGCAGGCTTTATAAATAATATCAGTATAAAGCAAATTGGTATCCGCAAAATTGATATTATCAAAAAAATGATCTTTGTAAAAATCATTCATTGTTTTATATTTCGGTGCATTGGGATTGTTCTTTCTGTAATCCGAATACTTGGGCGCTAAAAGCGATTTTATCAATTCGGCAGAAAATAATTTTGGACTAGAATTTACCAATGACCAAGCATGATCCTCGATTTTAGAATCATTAGAATCAATCTTACTAATTAATAAATTGAGAGCATCCGTATTTTTTACTTTATCAGCTTCGAATAATTTTTTGCCAACCAAGGTAAGTGAATCGCGTTCGGTATTTTTGATTTTATTATAAGAAAGATATTGGTAATAAAGCATGTTTTCATAGGAAGTCAGAACTTTACAATTCCTGACAATATTTTTTGCATCGCTTTCTATTACGATCAATGGTTCGTTGTTCATCACAAAATCAAAACTAAGCGTATCGTTGAATTGCAGACGATACAAACCTTTGGGCAGGAAATTTCTATATGTAAATTGGAAACAACCTTTAACAACAGTTGTTGAATCGATACGAACCTTTTTATTGCCTTTTAAGGATAATAAATAAACTTTGCGCCCACTGTAATTATCTAGCTTGCCTTTAAAAAGCATTGATTGCTGAGAAAAAGCTTGCATGCCCAAAAAAAACAAAATAATACAAAGAATAATTTTAATCGATTTCATTCAGAAACAATATTGAAAAACAAATTTATGCTCCCAAAAATTCCTTAATAATTATAGAAATGGTTTTATTATCAGCTTTGCCGGCAAGCTCTTTGGTTGCTGCTCCCATAACTTTGCCCATGTCTTTTACAGAAGTGGCACCCGTTTCGCCAACAATGCGTTTTACAATTGCGCGTAATTCGTCTTCACTCATTTGTGCCGGCAAATATTTATTGATGATATCAGCCTGGAAGTTTTCTACTTGTGCTAAATCAGGACGATTTTGTGTGGTGTAAATTTCGGCGGCTTCGCGGCGTTGTTTCACCAATTTTTGAAGCAATTTAATTTCAGAATCTTCGGTAACAGCATCACCAGAAGTTTGAGCTAAAAGTAATGCAGATTTCACGGCTCTGATGGCTTCGAGTTTTTCTTTTTCTTTTGCAAGCATTGCAGTTTTAATATCTGCATTGATGATATCGACTAATGACATTGGGTTGGTTTATTTAGTTATTATTTATTCAGTTGATTGGGTTATTGGTATAATTTAAGGTGTAAAGTTATGAATTTTAGTTAAAAGGTTAAAGTTTAAAATTATTATTGAAGAGTATTAGATTATTTGATTGCACAAATAGATTCCTCACGTTGTTCG
>JACAAW010000148.1 GCA_013377115.1 Bacteroidota bacterium
AACTCAAAATGCACTAATCAATGTATATCCTCAACCCGAAGGATTTATTTCTATCAATCCTAGATTGGTTTCTAATTATGAACCAAAAGTAAATTTCTACGGAACTTCAACTTCACCAGTCAGTGTTTGGAACTGGACTATCAGCGATGGTTCTTCAGAATCAAATCAAAACTTTGAGCATATATTCAGAAATACAGGAACTTTCTCTGTTATGTTGGTTGTTGAAAATACGTTTGGATGCGTTGATACTGTTTTTGATTTTGTGACAGTTTATCCAGATCATTCCTTTTACGTTCCAAATGCATTTACTCCAAATAACGATGGCAATAATGATGTTTTTATGGCCTCTGGAAATGGAATAAGAGCATTTGAAATGGCAATCTATAATCGTTGGGGCGAAATGATTTACTGGAATAAAGATATCATGAAAGGTTGGGATGGGAAAATTAATGGAAGAGTTGCCCAAATGGGTGTTTACGTTTACAAAATTACCTATACCGACTCAATGGAACAAGAGTATACCGTTTATGGAAACTTCGATTTAATAAGATAAACCTAAATAATTTTTGAATAAAAAACCTGCTGATAATTTTAGGCAGGTTTTTTCTTTTTTAGACATTTTGTTATCAGAAAATAACTAATTTTGTACTTTCTTGAAAACGATTAAAAAATATCACTATGAAAAAGATTAAAGTTGGAATAAACGGATTTGGTCGCATCGGAAGATTGGTTTTTCGCACTGCAGCAAGCAACCCTAACATAGAAATTGTTGGAATCAATGACCTTTTGGATGTTGATTATATTGCTTATATGCTTAAATACGACAGTGTCCATGGAAAATTTAATGGAACCATCGAAGTAAAAGATGGGCATTTGGTTGTAAATGGCCATAATGTAAGAGTTTCTGCTGAAAAAGATCCAAATAATTTAAAATGGAATGAAATTGATGCTGAATACGTTGTTGAATGCACTGGTTTATTCCTTACAAAAGAGAAAGCAGAAGCACATCTTAACGCTGGGGCAAAAAAAGTAATTCTTTCTGCACCTTCAAAAGATGATACTCCGATGTTTGTAATGGGTGTTAATCATAAAGAATACGCTAAAGATTTAAATATTATTTCAAATGCTTCTTGCACAACCAATTGTTTAGGTCCAATAACAAAGGTTTTAAATGAGAATTTTGGAATCATCGAAGGCTTAATGACAACAGTTCATGCAACAACCGCAACTCAAAAAACAGTTGATGGACCTTCTTCAAAAGATTGGAGAGGTGGTCGTGCAGCTGCAGCAAATATTATCCCGTCTTCAACTGGAGCAGCAAAAGCAGTTACAAAAGTTATTCCTGCATTGAAAGGAAAACTCACTGGAATGTCATTTAGAGTTCCAACAATAAATGTTTCTGTTGTAGATTTAACTTGCAGATTGGAAAAAGCAACCAGCATGGAAGAAATTAATGCTGCAATGAAAAAAGCATCAGAAGGCGACCTAAAAGGGATTTTAGGATATACTGAAGACGCAGTAGTTTCAAGTGATTTTTATGGTGATAGCCGCACTTCTATTTATGATGCAACAGCAGGAATTATGTTAAACCCAAACTTTGTAAAAGTTGTTTCGTGGTATGACAACGAATGGGGATATTCTTGTAAGATCTTAGATTTAATAGAATATGTCGATTCAGTAAAATAATACTATTCAAATAAAAAAGCTGCGAAATCGCAGCTTTTTTTTATAACTTCTCAATTTTAATTTTCCCATCACCCAATTCCATATCGTTTTTAAATACTTTATAGAAATACATTCCCGAAGCGATTTTTTTCACATCAAGATTTACAGTATTTAGATTAGGTTCAAGATCCTCACTCATAACCTTACGCCCCAATACATCAAAAAGTTCAATACGAGAATTGTCGGAATTCATATTAAAAAACTCTATTACAAAATAATCGTGAGCTGGATTTGGATATACCGAAAAGAAAGCAATTTGCACATTAAAATTTGTTGTGTCGGTTGGAATAACATCCTCAATTACCGAAACGTCATCAACATAATAATTTGAGCCATTAATCATTCCCATTGGATTAACCATAAGAATATTTGTTGTGGCATTATCGGAGAAATTCCCAATTGTAATAAACCGTTCACCTCCACTGGCAGTATAAACACCTTTTATTCTTGTCCAATTTTCAACATCGGTAATAAATCCATCAGAACTGAAAATCTGAGGGTAACAATAAAAAAGTGGAGGCAAAAATGTAGTATAAGTAATCATATCTTTGCTAAAAAACAAACCTATTTTATCAATTGCAAATTTTGAATTTTCAGCCAAAGAAACATAAAATTCAACATTGTAATTTTTACCAGCTAATAAGGAATCCGAAAGTCCTACTTCCAAATATTCTCTGGTATTATCTCCACGAAAAGCCACAATACCGGCATAACCTCCTTCGGTTCTTGCTTCTTGGTAGCCTAAATAATTTGTTGGCTGACTAACAAGGCTTGCAGAATTGCAGCTATGAAAAAAATCAGTTGAAGGATAGCTGAGAGAAGGTGTAAACCAAGGAATTGCTTTTAAAATTTCCCTTTGCGCAATTGGACATTGATTATATAAATTAAAACCAGGATTAGGCACTAAATTTTGAGAAAACCCATTAAGAATTATTAAAAGAAAGGAAGCTAGAATAAAAGGTTTCCGCATATAATATTATTTTTTACAAATATAATACAGGATTTCAAATATTTCAAGTTTTTTTATTAAACAGCTAATTTATTGAGTAATATAATTTATTTAATTTATTTTTGAATTTTAACAATACAGGAAAGGATAATATTGTATTTTTACATCATTATTTAGTGAAAAGATATTTTCGATTATGAAATTCAGAAATTGTATTACCATATTTGCTTTGATTGTTATTGTTCTATTCGGCAAATTTTCCTATTCACAAACATCAACAATTAGAGGTTTTGTTTACGAAAAAGCAACTGGAGAGCCAGTTATTTTTACAAATGTTTATCTTCAAAAAACTATTTATGGTTCATCAACCGATGTAAATGGTTATTTTGCTATTTCAAAAGTACCAGCTGGTTCTTACAATTTAACAGTTAGTTTTATGGGATATGATACTATTTCAATTCCTATTAGTCTGAAAGCTGGAGAAGTTTCTACACAAAAACTTTTTCTACAAAAATCCTCAAAAACTTTAAAAGAGCTGATTGTTTCAGCAGAGAAACAAGATGCAAAAACAGAAACTAAAACTTCAGTTGTAAAAATTACGCCAAAACAAATTACGTCTATTCCATCAGTTGGTGGTCAACCAGATTTGGCCCAATATTTACAAGTTCTTCCAGGAGTTATTTTTACTGGAGACCAAGGTGGCCAGTTGTATATTAGGGGTGGTTCACCCGTTCAAAACAAAGTACTTTTAGATGGAATGGTGGTTTATAACCCATTTCACTCTATTGGTTTATTTTCTGTTTTCGATACTGACTTAATGAGAAATGCCGATATCTACACTGGAGGTTTTGGAGCTGAATATGGTGGAAGAATTTCATCAATTATGGATATTACAACTCGTGATGGAAATAAAAGGCGCTATGGCGGCAAAATTGGAGTTAGTCCATTTGGCGCAAAAATAATGCTTGAAGGCCCAATAAAAAAACAAACCGAAGGAAAAGAAGGCAGTTCATCTTTCGTATTCTCAGCAAAAAATTCTTATCTAAAAGAAAGCTCTAAAATTTTCTATAACTATATTGATACAGCTGGAATTCCTTTCAATTATACAGATTTATTTGGGAAAGTTTCTTTCAATAGTTCCAATGGCAGTAAGGTAAGTTTCTTTGGATTTAATTTTACTGATAAAGTAACGAATTATAAAGCGCTTTCTGATTTTCATTGGGAATCAAGTGGGGCTGGAGCAAATTTCGTTATTATACCAGGTGCTTCCTCAATTTTAGTTCAAGGAAATATTGCCTATTCAACTTATAAAGTTTCGCTTGAAGAAGAAAATAAAGATCCAAGAACCAGCTTAATCAACGGATTCAATTTAGGAATGAATTTTACTTATTTTCTAGGGAAAAACGATATAAAATATGGAATTGAAGTTCTGGGTTTTAAAACAGATTTCCAATTTATGAATTCAATCAATAGAACCATTCAGCAAACTGAAAACACGACCGAAATTGGAGTTTATGTAAAATCGAAAATCACCAAAGGGAAATTTTTAATTGAACCTAGCTTTAGAGCACATTATTATGCCTCTTTATCAGAATTATCTCCTGAGCCAAGATTGGCTTTAAAATTTAATGCATCAGATAAGATAAGGATAAAACTTGCGGCAGGGATGTATTCTCAAAACCTCATTAGTGCAAGTTCTGATAGAGATGTTGTGAATTTATTTTATGGCTTTTTATCTGGCAGTGACAATATTCAAGAAAATTATAATGGAAAACCTGTTACTAGTAAACTTCAAAAATCGGATCATCTTATTTTGGGATTTGAATCTGATTTATTCAAAAATATTACAGTAAATTTAGAAGGATATTATAAATATTTCCCACAATTAACAAATTTGAATCGAAACAAGATTTTTGAAGACAATGGTGACAATTATTTAATACCGGATTATTACAAAAAAGATTTTGTTTTAGAAACTGGTGATGCTGAAGGAATTGATTTATCGTTAAAATATGATTATAAAAGATTTTACTTTTGGGCGGTTTATTCCTATGGTTATATTCATCGCAAGGATGAAATTACCAGCTACGTGCCTCACTACGACAGAAGGCATAACGTAAATTTAGTTGGTACGGTAACTCTTGGAGATAAATACAATTGGGAAATAAATGCCAGATGGAATATGGGCTCTGGATTCCCTTTTACCCAAACCCAAGGCAATTATGAAATGATCAACTTTGATCAAGGTATCAATACAAATTACACCAATGTAAATGGTGATTTGACTTTCCTTTATGGCGAAGCTAATGCAGGAAGATTGCCTTATTACCACAGACTTGATTTAACAATTAAAAGAAAATTCTTTTTAACAGAAAATGCCAATATGGAGGCGTTTGTGAGTGTTACCAATCTTTACAATAGGAGTAATCTTTTTTATGTCGACAGAGTGAAAAATGAAAAAATTTACCAATTACCTATTATGCCAAGTTTTGGTTTAAACTTAACTTTTTAATAAACTACTTCAAAAATTCTAAGATAATTTTATCTACATTTATTCCTTCGGCTTCTGCTTTGTAGTTTAATACGATTCTATGACGAAGAATTGAAGTGGCAACCGCCTGAACATCTTCAATATCAGGAGAAAATTTGCCATTGATTGCAGCATGACATTTTGCTCCAATAATTAAAAATTGTGAAGCTCTAGGACCAGCACCCCAAGATAAATAATCATTTGCCCATTTATGAGCTTTCTCAGTATTAGGGCGAGTTATAGTTGATAGATTCACAGCATATTGCAAAACATTATCGTTAACAGGAATTCTACGAATTAATGCTTGAATATTTTTTATTTCATCAGCGTCCAAAACAACTTTTACATTCGAAACAATATCAGAAGTAGTATTTTTTACAATTTCAATTTCTTCTTTAACGCTTGGATAATCAAGCCATACATTAAACATAAAACGATCGAGTTGTGCTTCTGGTAAAGGATAAGTACCTTCTTGTTCAATTGGATTTTGAGTTGCCAAAACAAAAAATGGTTCATCTAATTTATAGGTATTTCCAGCGGCAGTAACTGCTCTTTCTTGCATCGCCTCTAATAAAGCTGATTGCGTTTTTGGCGGAGTACGATTTATTTCATCAGCAAGAATAATATTTGCAAATAAAGGTCCTTTTACAAATTTAAATTTTCGATTTTCATCCAAAATTTCTGTTCCAATAATATCAGAAGGCATTAAATCTGGAGTAAATTGAATACGATTATATGTCAAACCCAATGCTTTGGCAAGTGTATTTACCATCAGCGTTTTTGCTAAGCCAGGAACACCTACCAATAGACAATGTCCATTACTAAAAATTGAAATAATTAAATTTTTAACAACATCGTCTTGCCCTACAATTACCTTCCCTATTTCTGCCTTAAGACTTTGGTATTTCTCAACCAATTTAGGAATTAATTCAACATCAGAATTATTTTGCATCTGTCTTATCTCTTAATTTAGTTTATCCATTTACTCTGAAAATTGCACTTCTTAAACTCATCAACAATATTAATATAAGTTGCTGCAGCTTTCACATTGATCCATTCAGCAATTGCCTTACTTCTTTTTTCGTTTAAAGCCATTTCCTGAATTGAATCATAATCATCATTTAAATTAGCTCTATGTGGCTCCGTTTTAGACTTTAAATAAAGAATTCTGTAAGCTTGTTTACCATCCTCTGTTTTCATTGGTACTGGTTTAGAAAACTCACCATTTTTCAGTTTGTCAATTACAAAAAATACAGAAGGATCCAATTCATCTGGTTTAAATTTTGAAGAACCCGATTGAGGATTCACCATAATTCCCTTATTCGCTTTACTCGGATCATCAGAATATTTAAGTGCAGCATCAGCAAAACTTATTTTTTTTGACTCCATTGCGGCATAAATAGTATCTAGGGAAATTTTTGCTTTTGACAAATCTTCAGGAGCAACTTTTGGCATTAATAAAATGTGTTTAACATTAATCATTTCACCTCTACGCTCAATTAATTGAATAATATGAAACCCAGCTTTTGTTTCGATAACTGGTGAAACATCGTTTGCTTTTAATGCAAAGGAAGCAGCCTCGAATTCAGGAAACATTTCACCTTTTCCGAAAAAACCTAATTCTCCACCTTTTTTTGCAGAACCTGGATCTTCAGAATAGAGCACAGCAAGGGCAGAGAAATTTTCACCTTTTAAAACTCTATCTCGAAATCCTGTTAATTTTTCTTTTATATATTTTGTTTCTTCAATGCTTAGTGGTGGTTGTTTAACAATTTGTCCTATTTCAACAACCGAAGGTATTAGTGGCAAACTATCTTTAGGAATATTATTATAAAATGTCTTAACCTCTGAAGGAGTAATTTTAATATTTTCCGTTATTTTTGACTGCATGTTTTGAGCAAGGAGCTGTTCTTTAATTGCTTCTCTAAATTCAAACTTTATTTCAACAATAGACTTGTTATAGTATTCCTCTAATTTTTCTTGTGAACCAATTTGTTTGATAAAGTAACGTAAACGTCTATCTAATTCTGATTCAATCTGGTTATCCGAAATAACAATACTATCCAATTGAGCTTGATTGAGTAATAATTTTTGGAAAAGCAGTTCTTCTAAAATATTACATTTTTCATTTTCCCCTTTTAATAATCCTTGGGCCATATATTGGGAGTACTGTGTTTCAATATCAGAAAGCTTTACAATATTAGCTCCCACAATAGCAACAATTTGATCCACTATTTTCTCCTGAGCAATTGAGCGCTGTATTGTTATCGAAAAGAAAATAATAATAAGAACTAATAAGGTTTTTTTCATGTGTTATTGTTTATTTTTTTGTCCAAAAGAAAATGCAATTCTAATTTTAAATTAATTTGAACGATTTTCTAATGGTTATTTCATTCGTGAATTTTAATTTTATAAAATTAATGCAATTTTTCATTGTTTGAATTAAGAAACGATAATACTTATAAAAAATTGCGCTTAGTAAATTTTGAAATCTCCTTTTTTGATTGCTTCTTTGAAAGTTTCGTTCCGCATTTCTTCAATCAATTTTAATTTACGTTTATTAATAATAATATTTTTGATATTTTCTTTCTCAAAACTAAGTGGCGAAATGCCTTCTTTTATTTTGAATCCTTTAATATTTACATAATAAGAATAAAGCGAATCCTGCATTTCAACATATCGATGATTTTGCAAATATTCCTCCTGATTGTAAGTTTTAATTGGAATTTCCTTTAACAAATCGCTGAAAAACAACCATGAATTGTCCTCAAAAAAGCAATTGATTGCATCCTTCTTACATATTGTAATCAAAGTTTTTCTATCAGCTTCAGATTCTGACTTGTACAAGGCTTTTACTTTATTTTCAATTTGAGATTTTAAAGGTAATTTCACAAAAATTACCTTTATAATATTGTCACGTAACTGGAAGTCATTCTGATTTTTTTGGTAATAAGTGGCAATTTCCTTATCTGAAATAACAGTATCGAGTTTTTGTTTAATCAGTTCCTGTTCGTATGCATAAATAATTAATGAATTTTTATAATCATTTAATTGCTTTTCAAAATCAATTTGCTTTTTATCTAAGTTTTTTTCTGCCTTTTTTAAAAGTAATTTTTGATTTACCCAATTGTTAATATAACTATTAATTATTTGAGCACTATCTTTTGAAGAAGTTCCTTTAGGAACAATACCAACTAAATCTATTTTGTATAAATATTCATCATAAACCTTGGCCACAGCATCGTCAGGCTTCTTATTTGAACGACATCCAAACAAAACAATCAAGAAAAGGGATACAATTAATAATTTTTTCAATACTTGAAATTTAGCTGCCTTAAAACAAAATTAACATGATTTTGAATAATTACAAAATCATGTTAATTAAAAACTTTAAAAACAATTACTATTTAATTGTTGACAAAATATCTTTGTTAACTTGTACTGTATATTTCTTTTTTAAATCTTCCAACCAACTTTTTTCCAAACTATTTTGATAATCAGCAGTAATTAATCCTTTTGCTTCGCTCAAAGTTTTGTTATCTGGAGCAATTTTCTTTTTTATATCAACAAAAACCACCGATTTTTCTAAATTAACATCCTTGCTTAATCCTGGAGTCCAATCAACAGCATCAACTGATTTATTATCGCCTTTTGCATATTTTCCGTTTTCAATTTGTAATTTCAATTGAGAATCTTTATTAATAGCATTCAATAAATCTTGGTCTGCAACTTCCTTGCCTTTATTTTTAGCTAAAACCTCTCTGGTTTCATTAGAAACTTGAGCATTTGAACAAGTGTAAACTGTGGCTTCAACTCTTTCTGGCCAAGTGTAATTTGCTTTATTTTTAGTATAAAAATCCAAAAGTCCAACAGTATCTTTAACTGCTTTCGACCAAACTTTTTTGTCAGTTAATTCGAATAATAATATTCCATCACGATATTCATTCATTAAAGCACGGAATTCAGGATATTTTTGTTCGAGGCGACTGT
>JACAAW010000149.1 GCA_013377115.1 Bacteroidota bacterium
CATTAAAAAGCACATTTGGCGCAGCAGTATATCCTGCTCCACCATTAGTAATTGCAAAGCCTGTTACAACACCACCACTAATTATTGCTGTAGCCACTGCAGAAGTTGTGCTGCCAGATTGGGAAAAAGAGATTGTTGGAGCTGTAGTAAAGCCACTGCCACCCCCAATAAGGTTAATTGCGGTAACAACGCCCCCACTTATTGTTGCTGTAGCAGCAGCATTTGGTGTAGTAATAACTATTGAACCCGTGCCAGTAGTTGAACCAATGGTATTTCCTGTTACGTTTATGTTTCCAGACGCAAGATATATTCCATCCCATGGATTGTTGTTTGTTGATGTATAATTGATATTTTGAATTACATTATTTTGCACAGTTACAGGAGTTGATGCTCCTCCATTAATATATATTGTATAAAAATTGTGTGCAAAACTAGAATTCATTGTCCAGGCAGAACCACCGCACATTGAAGCGCTTCCACCAATATAATTCCCACTTATTAAATGATTAACCGATGTTGAAATGTTGATAACGTAATAAGCATTGGGACCTGTTGGTGCAATTGTGGTTGTTTCATAAAAGCTGTTATTCGAGATGGTCCAATCTCTGGAGTTTGAGCCAATATAAATACCATTTGAATAATTATTTGATCTAAAAAAATCATAGATATTGTTATTGCTAATTATGATACCACTGTTATCATGACCACTCGTACCTAAACTATAAATTGCATTGTAAGGTCTGCCGGCAGCAGAACTGGTAATATTATTATTATCAATTAAATTATTATCACAGCCATTCCCTGTAGAAGAAGTTGAAATATGAAAACGTAAGTTTTAGCAAATTATTTTGTGAGTTGATATGGTCAAGTGATTTTTTTTATCTAAAGTGTGATAGTTTTGATATGTTGGTAGGTTTAATAGGGATTTCTGGGCTTGGTTTTTGAATCACTGGAATTATATATGGTTTTTTGAATTTATTCCACCAAAGGGCAGGCAAGAATATAATTATATAATCGAGGAATTCCAAATTTCGTTTATCAGAGTGAACAATAGCACTTTTTGACAAAGCACTTTACAAGGATACTGATTAAAAGGAATAATATTACGAAAAATCCATAACACAATTCCATTTGTATTTTTTATGTTTAAAAATTGAAACTCCGATTGTCTTGTACGACGGTTCAAGAATATTTTCTCGGTGACCTAAAGATGGAACGCCTTCGTCAAGCAAGAGTTGAAATAAAATATCTATCGGTTTTTCATAACCATAGCTGCAATTCTCCCCAATCAATCCTAAAGGCCGATAATCACCATTGCTAGAATTATGACCAACTAAGCCATGCTTTCCCATATCTTTTGCATGGGAAAATGCAAAAGAATATAGTTTTTCATCGAAGATTAAAGGCTTTAATGGTTTGCCATTATTTAAATCTATTATTAGAGATTTATAATATTTAGTTTTCTTGTTTGTTTTTGCAGAGTCCATGTAGGAAACTAAAAAACTATCTAAGAAGAATTTAGGATAACATCTAACAATGTTAGTGAGGAAAATAACATTCTTTTCGTTTGCGCTTAGTATTTGGATGTCTTTGGCCGTATTACATTTTGTTATAATAGAATCAGGAATTATTATTGCCACAGAATGAAAAGAAAGTAAAAATGAAAATGTTATGAAAAGAAAAATTTTAAAAAAATTCATTTGCATACTTTATTAATCATATCATAAGCTTCATTGATTCCTAATTCACCGGCCTTACTCAAATCCAAACAACCTCCTTCTTTTTGTTTTAAATTAATTTTTGCTAAACCTCTGTTATAATATGCTTTTTCAAATTTTGGATTAATTTTAATAGCAAGATTATAATCAGCAATTGCATCAAGATATTTTTTTAAATAAAATTTTGCAGTTCCTCTGTTATAATAAGCTTCAGAATTATTTGAATTGAAACTAATTGAAATATTGAAATCAGCGATAGCTCCATAAAAATCTTCAAGCTTTATTTTCATATTACCTCGATAGAAATAAGCAAGTACATTTTTAGGATCAATTTCAATTGCCTTATTAAGATCAGACATTGCTTCTTTGTTGTTTTGTAAATTTATATTTATAGATCCTCTATTACAGAATGCTTCACTAGCTTTTGGGTTGAGCATTATCACCTTACTAAAATCCTCATAAGCTCCATCATAATCTTGTAAAATTTTTCTTGTTTTAGCTCTATTAAAATATGCATTTTCGTAGTTTGGATTCAACTCGATAGCTTTATCAAGGTCGATAATTGCTTCTTGATAATTTTGTAAATGATAATTAGCTGTACTTCTATTAAAGTATGAAATCGGATTATTTGGGTTAAATTTAATTGATTTATTGTAGTCTTCGATTGCTCCATAATAATCATTTAAATCGTCTTTGCAAATTGCCCGATTAAAATAAGCATCTTCACTATTTGGACTGATTTTAATCGCTTTATTATAATCTTCAATTGCTCCTTTACAATCCTGAATTTCAGATTTCAAATTCCCTCTGTTTATAAGAGCATCAACAAAATTTGGGTCTAGTTCGATGGCTTTATTATAATCAGACATTGCCTCTTTTAAATTATTTAATTTATCCTTTGCAAGTCCTCTACTATAGTATAGAATTGCATCCATAGGATTTAATTCAATTGCCTTATTGAAGTTGTCGATTGCACCTTTATAATTTTCCAAGACAAATTTTGCTTCACCATATTTATAGTATTCTGAGCTGGTTTGGCCTTGAATGGAGATTATGGAATTTATTAAAATTAAAATAATTAGGATTTTCCTAAGAGCATTTTTATCGTTTTTGGCCATAATAAATTCTTTAAATACTCTGAATGCTTAAAATCCCAATTTTCTTTTGAGCATGAAAATATATTATTACCATAATTAGAATTGGAATATTAGCAATGATTGATGTCATTAAACTTAATGCACTATTATCAATTTTTAAATAAGAAAAAAGAATAGTTAAAGGAATCCAAAATGGCACAACATACATCATCATATTGCCAAATAGTTTCAGAAAACCAACATTATCATTGGTTATGTTTTTAATTGAAGCACCAATTAATATATAAAGTACAATGTATGCTAATAAAAATGGAATTAATATTATTTGATTAAAAAGTGTAAAATCTGATGAGAGTAAATGATTTAAACCATCAAAAGCTACATATTTATTGAGTAAATTCATTGTTACGCAAAATATATTAAAAATTATAATGAGCCAAATAAACCAATTAACTCTTTTTATTGATTTAACAGAGTTGAAATTATTTAAGTACTTACGAAAAATAATCCAAACATATACTTCTGAAATAACATAGAAAACTGTAGTTGGTATATAAAGATTAGCATTATCATAGAAATAACTGCTTAAAAAATAGAGAACTATTGAAACTGTTAAAATAAAAATTGCCTTTGGGAAATTTTGTTCTTTTATCATTTTAGTATTATCAACTTGAGAAAGTGAATTTTTTGTTTCCATTTTATTTATTTTTATTGAATTTTAGAGTTTATTATTTATTGCAAATTATTTTTTCATTTTTACTTTGAGAATATTATGAAGCTATCATTATTGCCAAATGGCATTTTTTTAATCTTTACCTACATTAACGTATTCTATTCCTTTAATATCAATTTGCTCAAATTTTTCAGTTGTACAATTAGCCCTATAAGCTCTCAGGAAAAATTTTAAAGTATCTACATCTAGTGGTTGGTTATTGTCAAGAATTGCAATAATTTCTTCGTCTAGTTTTTTATTTCTCAAACATGATCCTATTATAAATTCAGATGTATTTGGCGGGAAATTAAGTGTGTCAAGTATGATATTTACTGCCTTTTTACCTTCATATCTCAAAAGTTTATCAAAAATTAATATTTTTATTTTATCATTTCCAATCAAAGAAACGCCATAGGAACCAATCCAATTATTTGAATAATTTACCTTGATCATGGACCCAGCATAACTCTCATATTGCCCTAAATCATTTTCATCTTTATATATTTTTCCTTTCCAGTTGTTCTCCTTTGAATCTTTTAATGGAGGAAAAATAAAAAATAAAACAACTGGAATAATAATTATTATTGATATGATAAGTATTACAATTTTTTTTCTATTATTATTTTTATGTATTTTATTTAATACTTCTTCGTTTTTTGTTTTGAATTTTTCTTGAATATTCTTTTTGCCACATTTTGGACAAGTTATAAGACGATTACTGTAAATGAAATTACAAGCCTCACAATTTATAGTAAGAGTATTTTCAACACTCTCTAATTTTTCACCGCAATGTTTGCATTTGATTGCAGCCATTTTAATTTCTTCTGCACAGAAAGGACATCTCTTATATTCAAGATTCATATTGTTTTATTTTAAATATTCTTGATATTGGATAAATCCAATTTTCTTTTGAGCTTTAATATAAATAATAATAATAATAAATAAATCAAAATTTGAAATTATAGACAAGAACATTTTTAATTCTTCGGTTGCAATATCATCAACTAAAAAATAAAATTGAAAGGCTAGAATTATTGGTATGAGAAAAATCATAACAAAACCAAGTACTCTTAATAAGCCAACAGAATCGTTTTTGATTTTGCTAAGAGATATTCCCGTCGCCAAATAAAGAATTATGGATGGCAATGGAATTAATATACAAAACAAAAGCCCCAAGACTCCCAAAATATCATCTAAACCATCAATATTATTAATTGTCGATAAAGCCTTAATTAATATTTCAAATAAACCATTAAATATTGTAAATACAATTATCCAACTTATAAGCCTAACTGCCTTTTTAGCTTTAAAGTTTTCTAAGTATTTTTGAAAATTTAACCATAATATTACTTGGGCAATAAAAGAAAATAGCAAAATTTTCCATGATATTTCATTATCTTTATCAAAATATGTTGAAACAAATGAAAGTACTATTGCTGCAATAATAATGAATATAGATCTTGGAAAATTTTGGTCTTTGATAATCAAAATATTCTTTTTTTGAATTGAAGAATTTTCTTGTTCTATGCTAGAATTGAGAAATTCTTTACAATGTTTACATTTGATAGCTTCAATATTAATTTCTTCAGCACAGTATGGGCAGATTTTAGTTTCAGTATTCATATTAAAATGATTAACAGTTACAATTAAGTTTACATAATGCTAAACAAATTACTGAAATATAAATAATAATGAAAATGCTAATCATACAATAACCAGCAGATCTGTTTGAAATAAAAGAGTTGTTTCTTGAATGTTTTTCTGCATCCTTATTCAGCAAGAACCAATTCTTGTCACCAATATGATTAACAAATAATTCTTCAGCTTTTTTTGCTTGCTTTTCCATTCTATAATAATACCAATTAGAATTCCCATGAAATGTGCCAAACCAAAGGAATGATAGAGAAAGCCCGATTAAACCTGTAATAAGTAGTAAAATAAAATTAATATCTGCAATTCCGTTTTTTAATAAAGCTGTAGAAATAAAACCAATTAATATAACATGACCGACCATAAAAGCACTGAAAATTTGCCATAGGGTTGTAGCTTCAAATTTTAAAAAATCTAATGTTATTTTATATTTTTCTAATTCACAATTACAATTATTTTCTTTTTCCATGAAGTAATTTTAATTTTCTTAAACCCATGTTTTTTATTTAGATTTTCTTAAAGCTCAAATGTATAAACTTTCCATTTATAATACAAATGTTTATTTTTCTTAGATGAATGAAAATACTATAAAGAAAATTAGTACTTCAATAAATTTTATTTATTCCTTTTCAAAAAACTTTTCGAAGAAATAGAAAATTCTTCTTGGGTCGAGTTCAATAGCTTTATAATAATCGGCTTTAGCTTCCTTGAAATATCCAAGACTGCTTTTTGCATCTCCACGTAATTGAAAAGCGTAATCATCGTGCAAATTCCGATGATATTGACCACATAAATCCGATTCAAATTGACCACCCAAAGTTAACTGCAAAAAACGTTTGATTTTTCATATTAATTTGACTGTTTTACAAAGATAAATTATTTAGTTTATATTATTCATACTATTCTTTTTTTTCCGAAGAGACTCACCACAAAGCTCCACACGATGTGCATCATGAACAATACGATCAAGAATGGCGTCAGCAATGGTTTTTTCGCCTATTATTTCATACCATAAATGTACAGGAACTTGTGAAGTAATTACAACTGAACCTTTTCCATGTCTATCTTCAATAATTTCCATCAGAGAAGATCTGTTTTGATTATCCATAGGTTGGAGACCAAAGTCATCTAGTATTAGTAAATCTTGTCGCTCTATGCGTGCAACCTCTTTAATGTAAGAGCCATCAGCCTTTGCCATCTTAAGTTTGGCGAACAGCTTAGAGGCATTAGCGTAGAGTACTTTGTATCCCTGTGAGCAAGCTTGATGGCCAAGGGCTGAGGCTATATAGCTTTTGCCTATACCAGTGCTTCCTGTAATTAATATATGCTCATGTTTTTCAACAAAAGCACATTCAGCAAAGCGTTCCATCAAGTTTTTGTCAAGATTACGGTCGCCATCATAGTAAATATTCTCTACGTTTGCCTGATATCGGAAGCGAGCGTTGCGTATTTGCCTTTCTATATTTCTGTTTTGACGATCGTCCCATTCAGAAGTTATTAAAAAGCTAATCATTTGGTCTGTGGTCATATTAGCCGTTTGTTCCGATTCAAGGCTGCTTTGGAAGGCTCTTGCCATACCAAGTAATCGCATGTGTTTCATTTTGTCAAGCGTTTCTTTTGTCATTTTTTTCTGTTTTTAAGATTTCTAATGTATTTGACTTATTGATAATATGATTCTCCCCGTATATTACTATGCTCTGGTATTAGTTGTTCCAGTATTTCAGGTACGGGCATTTTGTCCAGATTTCGCTCTAATATATTTTTGATAATGGCATAGGAATAAGTATTGTAATCTAATGCCCGACTACAAGCAGCTATCAGTCTATCTCTGCCGACTTTTCTTTCATAGCTCAGTATACCCATGCAGCTTTTATATCCCTGTTCTGGATGTGGTTTATTAGTTAGAACTAGCTTTATAAATTCCTCTACTGGAGCACCGATTTCTGCTGCCAAGTTGATAAACTTTTCTGGACTCCAGTCTGCTATGAACTGGTGCGTGGAAGCCATGTGTTCTTTGGCTGTTGTGTATCCGTAAATTTTCTTTAATCTCTCGTGGCGGGCTATTAGTCCATATTTGAAAAATATTTCTACATAGCTGCGGTTAAAGAGTATTTTCACTTTCTTTCCGATGTATTGATAAGGAACGCTGTAATAATGCTTGTCTTCCCTCAAACAGATATGTCCGTTTCCAGAGACGGTGCATAATTGACGATGCTTAAACTCAAAACGAAAACTTGGTAATGGCCGTAAAACCTTCTTTTCAACATCGTCAAACAACTGTCTCCGACTATAAGGTCTTCCTGTTAGAATAAGATTATTAAGCTTTTCTAGCTCTTTCCATACAGCTTCATTGACTTCTCTTAGTGAATAATATTCGTTATTACGTATCTCAGCATAAATTCGCTGATAGACTATTCTAACAGTTCCTTCAACAAGTGCTTTATCTTTTGGCTTATAGGCGCGCGCAGGCAATACAACGGTGCTATAATGATAAGCAAAATGCTCGTATGTTTCATTTATTGTTGGCTCGTATTTACTGCTTTTGGTTACAGCTGATTTAAGATTATCTGGCACGATAGCATTTGGAACTCCGCCATAGAAATGAAGTGCATTCTCGCAGCATTGTACAAAGTCTTCTAGCTTTTGACTTGCCGTAGCTTCAACGTAAGTGAGTTGGCTTGCTCCAAGTATTGATACAAAAACTTCCACTGGAACTACTTCTCCTGTTTCCTGGTCTACGTAAGATAGCTTGCCTCCTGCATAGTCAACATACATCTTGTCACCTGCTTTGTGTTCCATATGCATTGATGGCTTGCTGAGTTTCAACCACCTATTGTAATTTTCCGAGAATTGTGATCTTCTGTAGCCGTCAGGGTATTTTACAATATATTCTTGCCAGAGTCTTTCTCTAGTCACACCTCGCTTGCGTAATTCTTTCTCTATGTATGGGAATTGTTCTTTTAGCGTATTATAGCGATCTCCCTTGTCTTGTACTGGTTGTTCTCCAAAGAGTTGGTCAAGATGTACATCACTCATCGCCTCAACCTCATTAAGTGTTAATCCAAGGTGGATAATGCGATTTAAATACTTTTTTATTGTGTTGCGCGCTATACCTGAGCGAACGCTGATTTTAAGTTTACTCTCTCCTTGCATGTACATGCGTAGGACTTGTCTAATTTTACTCATACTGATTATTTTATTTGCCATAATTTATTGTTGGGTTTGAATCCAACTTAAGAATTATGGTTGTCAAATCAGCATTAAAATCATCATTTTTTGGTGGTCAATTTGCTCCGGATTTAGTGGTCAATTTAGTCCGGAATCAGGTGGTCAATATAAACCGGAATTGGGTGGTCAATTTGACTGGATTTTGCAATATATGATGTTTTACTAATTATTTCTTTAATTAATTTACTCACTAAAATTAATCAATGATAAATATCAGAAAAAGAGAAGTTTCACCTGTATAGAATTATTAATAACCAGGGTTTTTTACTTATATAGAAATTTGTTTGCATAAAAAAAGCCAGGAAGAAATATCTTCCTGGCTTTTTAAAAATTTTATTTGGTATTAGTTCGACTCTAATACTTTAAACAATTCATCTAGTTTTGGAGTTAGAATTATTTCTGTTCTGCGGTTTTTACTCCGGCCTTCTTTTGTATTGGAATTGTCTATTGGAGAATATTGGCTTCTGCCCGAAGCTGTCAATCTTTTTGGATCTACTTTTCCATTGTTCACAAGTATTTTCACAATAGCCGTTGCACGCATAACACTTAGGTCCCAATTGTCTTTTAATTGACTTGTGCCACCATTATAAGGAACATTGTCTGTATGGCCTTCAATCATAATATTGATATCTGGATTGGCTTCTAAAACCTTTGACAAATCTTTTAAAGCATCAATTCCTTTTTGATTAACAGAAAAACTCCCAGAGGCAAACA
The DNA here is from genome assembly GCA_013377115.1 of Bacteroidota bacterium. Lineage (GTDB taxonomy): Bacteria > Bacteroidota > Bacteroidia > Bacteroidales > CG2-30-32-10 > Cfx2-01. The sequence goes on from JACAAW010000149.1 coordinate 9,120, forward strand.
GCAAACTCTCTTCCAAAGAAACGTATACTTTTCCATTTTTTAAATTCA
>JACAAW010000015.1 GCA_013377115.1 Bacteroidota bacterium
TTTATACTTTTGTAGAAACAAAAAAATATATTTGTTTATTTTTAAAATATTGAAATTCAATAAAATAGAGATTATGAAAAATAAAATTATTTCTTTTACAATTATATTTTCCGTCTGTTTTTTTACTTTTTCAAATTTATTTGCTCAAGATAAAAAGCATGTTAAAAATGTAATTATAATGATACCAGATGGAACAAGCACAGCTGTGCTTTCTATTGCTAGGTGGTATAAAAATTCTGAAAATAAAGGAAATCCTTTATGGCTTGCTGTTGATAAATATATTTGTGGTTTGGTAAAGACTTATTCTTCTGACGCTCCAATTGGCGATTCTGCCCCAACAGGAAGTTGTTATGCAACTGGTCATTTATCTCAGGCTGGTTTTATTTCGACATATCCTCCAAAAACACAAAATGATATTGTAAAATTGGATCCAAAGAAAGCATATCAACCAATGTTTACGATATTGGAAGCGGCAAAATTAAGTGGCAAATCAACTGGTTTAGTGGTAACTTGTCATTTTCCTCACGCCACACCTGCAGATTTTTCATCTCATTCTCCCTTTCGTGACGAAATGTTTCCAATAGCAAAACAAATGGTTTATAATAATCTAAACGTGATGTTTGGTGGTGGTTTAAACTATTTATCTCCATTGAAAAGAGATGATAAAAAGGATTTACAGAAAGTGTTGATTGATAGGAAATACTCTTTTGTCAATAATTACAATGATTTTCAGAAAATTAACACAAAAGATTCCTTGGTTTGGGGTCTTTTTGCGGATGAAGCATTGCAAAATGATATAGATAGAAATCCTAATGAAATACCTTCTTTATTAGAAATGACTGAAAAAGCAATAAAAATACTCTCAAAAAATGAAAAAGGTTTTTTTCTTATGATAGAGGGTAGTAAGGTTGATTGGGCTGCTCATAGTAATGATCCAATTGGAATTATTACCGAATTTCTTGCTTTTGATAAAACAGTAGAACTTGTTTTAGATTTTGCAAAAAAAGATGGAAATACAGCTGTTGTTATTTGTCCTGATCATGGGAACAGCGGTGTAAATATTGGGAATTCAAATTCATCAAAGGGTTATGATAAACTTTCTTTAACAGAAATTTTGGATCAATTAAAAAAGTGTAAAAACACTGCTGAAGGGTTTTATGATTTATTAAAAAAGCTAAATCCCAATCCCAACGAAGAAAATATCAAAACTGTTTTTAAAAGTAATTATGGCATTGATTCTTTAAAAGCCCCACAATTAAAATCAATTTTAGAAAATATTACTGATAAATATAATTTAACAAAAGCTGTTGCAAAAATTATTACTTCAAAATCTTATATTGGATTTACAACTACTGGGCATACGGCTGAAGATGTTTTCTTGTCTATTTACCATCCAAATAATTATAGGCCAAATGGAGTTATTTTAAATGATAGTATAAATCATTATATGTGTGATATTCTTGGAATTCCGAATTTAGATAAATATACAGATGTTTATTTTGCAACCGATTCATTGGTTTTTAAGGATTATTCATGGAGAATTGATACTACTTTAAGTGCAACTTATCCAACACTTATTGTTGAGAATTCAAAGGCAGGAAAAAAGCTTTCCATTGAAGCTTATACTGATTTTTACACTCTTACCTCCATGAAAAATAAAGGCCAAAAAACTGAAAAGAAAATGAATTCTGTTGCTGTTTTTAATCAAGTTAAAAACAAATCGGGTAAAATAATCTCTAGACATTTCTATGTTCCTTTTTCTTTGAGGAAAGAAATAGAGTAAGTTAAAAAAGCAACGATAGGAATTTTCTATCGTTGCTTTTTTAATACTATTTGGCAATTGATACCGTTCCAATATATTTATGTCTATCACCATCCATTTCACTGGCATAAATTTGATAAACATATACTCCAATTTGTGAAATAGCAGAATGACCTTGTTTGCGTCCATCCCATGGTTTTGTGATATCACTCGTTTCATAAAGAATTTCTCCCCATCTATCAAAAATAATCATTTCAAATTGGCTTGGATCATATCCAGTTCCTTTTGGGAAAAAGAAATCATTTTTTCCATCGCCATTTGGAGTGAATGCACTTGGAATGTAAAAGGTAAAATCAACATCTTTGGTGATTTCTTTCATTATAGAATCTTTGCAACCAAAATCTGTCTCAACATATAACCATACATTGTAGGTTCCAGGTACACTAAATTCATGCAAAGTTGCTTGAGTAGATGAAATGTTTTGTGAACCAGTAGAAGGGTCACCAAAATTCCAATTCCATGTATTGGCGTTTACCGAATTATCAAAGAAGTAAATAACAGGATTTTCAATTGAAACAATATTACTTGTCATATTAAAATTTGCTGTTGGTTTAGGATGAATGGTAATCAAATTCGGATTTGTAAAAGTTGATTTACATCCGTAACCATTTGTTACTTCAAGCAATATTTCAAAAATACCTGCATTTTGGAAGATATGAGAAGGATTTTGCTCAGTAGATGTATTATTTGCGCCAACAGTTGCATCTCCAAAATCCCATAAATAGCTTACAACATCTGTTGAGGAATGGTCAGTGAATTCAATTGGGCTCATTTGACAAGCCTCAAAATCAATTGAGGAGAAGTTTGCCACAGGTAATGGATTTACAGTTAAATTGACACTTGTTGAGCCAATACAACCATTAATATCTGTCCCAATAATATTGTAAGAGATATTTCCAGTTGGATTTGCAGATACTGTATTTCCAATTACTGCAGATAAACCAGTTGGCGGAGACCAAGAATAGCTGTTTGCACCGTTAACACTCAAATAAATTTGTTCGCCAAGGCAAATACTAGGGTTTGATGGTCCGCAAATTATTGTTGGAGTTGGATTTACATTTATTGTAATTTCGTCGTTTGCAGAACAACCATTGTTATCGGTAACATTTACAAGATAAGTTGTTGTAGTATTCGGATTGACGGTGATATTCGAAGTAATAGAACCATTATTCCATTGGTAAATCACACCACCACTTGCTGATAGAAAAGCATTGCTGCCATTGCAAATTATTTGGTCAGGACCTGCATTTGCCTGTGGTAGTGGATTAACATTAATTGTAAGATTGTCAGAAGAACTACAACCATTCATATCAGTTACAGTCACAACAAAGGAGGAGGTTATAGTAGGTTGAATTGTAACTTGCTGGCCGTTGCCCAAACCACCACTCCACAAATAATAGATTCCTCCATTTGCAGAAATTGTAGTTGTTGTCCCATAACAAACAGTCTGGTCAGGACTTGCAATAGCAATTGGTAATGGATTTACGGTTATGGTTACATCATCAAAATCCGTACAACCATTTTGGTCAGTAACTGTAACCGAATATGTTGTTGTAGTGGAAGGATTAATATTTACTGAAGAAGTATTTGATCCGTTATTCCAATAGTAATAAACTCCTCCGGTTGCTGATAATGAAGTGCCATTCCCAAAGCAAATTGCATGATCGATTCCTGCATTTGCTTGTGGTAATTGATAAATTGAAACAATAACATTATCAGAAGAAGTACAACCATTTTGATCTGTCACAGTCACGATATAAGTTGTTTGTACTTGTGGTGAAACAACAACAGATTGAGAGCTTCCAGCATTATTATTCCATAAATAATATATTCCACCACTTGCATTTAATATTGCAGAAGAACCCAAACAAATAGATTGATTGTTTCCAGCATTACTTATTGGCAATTGATTTACTGATATTAGAACATTATCTGTAGAAGAGCATCCATTGATATCTGTAACCGTCACGAAATAGCTCGTATTCATGGTTGGACTAACATTAACGCTTTGGCTATTTAAACCATTACTCCATGAATATGCAACACCTCCATAAGCAGTTAAATTAGCTGATTGCCCGTTGCAAATAATTTGAGGACTTCCAGCTTCGGCATTAGGCAGTGGATTCACAAGGATGGTAATATCATCGGTATTTTGGCAACCATTAAAATCTGTAACTGTCAGAATGTAGGAAGTGGTTGTGATGGGGTTTACAATATTAGTAGGTGAGTTGATTCCATTGCTCCAATTATACAATGCGCCTCCAGATCCGACAAGTTGAGTAGAATTTCCAATACATATAGATGTGTTGGTTCCAGCGTTTGCAATTGGAAGAGGTAATACGTTAACCAAAATTGTGTTACTAGAAGAACAGCCAATTGGGGATGTTCCAGTAATTGTGTAAATTGTATTTACTGAAGGAGAAACTGTAATACTATTTCCTGATTGTCCATTATTCCAAAAGTAAGTTGTTCCTCCAATATTTGAATTCACATTAATTACTGTTGAAGAACCAATGCATACGGCAGGGCTTATTGGGGTCAATGATAATACTGGATTTGAGTAAACTGTAATTAAATGAAGAGTGTCATTAATACAACCAACAGGAGATGTTCCTGTGACAGAATAACTTGATGTTGCTGTTGGACTGACGATTCTATTGGCCGCAGTTGTGCCATCATCCCAGAGATAAGAAGTGCCAGGAATATTACTGTTTGCACTTAGTATTGCGGAATTTCCATTACAGAAATTTTGAATATTTGAATTTACTGCCACAACAGGATTTGGATATAGTGAAACCATGGTACTAGCAATTGCAGTGCATCCAATCGAAGATGTAACTGTGACAATGTAAGTGGTCGCGCTATTTGGACTAACAGTAATACTTGATCCTGGAAATCCTGTAGACCATTGATAAATTACCCCACCACTTGCATTCAAATTGGTGGAGGTTCCAGGACAAATGGTTTGATTATTCCCAGCGTTTGCTATAACCGTTTGCCCCGGTTCAATTTCATAGGTACCGGTGGATGTGCAATTATTTGCATCCGTAACAGTGACATCGTAATCCCCATCGTCGAGGCCAGAAATTGTTGAAGTTGTTGCCCCATTTGACCATAAATAAGAAAAAGGTCCGGTGCCATTATTTACAATAATTGAAATAGATCCATCCTCACTATAATTGCAGGTTTCATCAACAATATTTGCAGTAAGACTTATAGGAGGAAGATCAACGGATTGTGTAACTACCCATTCTGTGACTAAAGCAGATGTGCAGCATTGCCATGGTTGACAAGTACAGGCATAATAGTCAGTGCAATAATGGATACAGCAAGGATCGGAAGCATTTCCGGAAGAACAACCAGAAGCTTCAGGAACATTAGTGCAGCACCATGCATAGCTATTTCCTCCACAATTTGTTTGAACTGGAGTGTTTGCTGTAAATAATGTTTCAACCCAATAACAACATTGACCATAATATGTTTGGGTTGTTGTGGTGGCAACATATCCAGCTGTTGGAGTTCCAAGAGGCGTACAGCCTGCTTTTAATTCATTTTTCATTGCAACTGGATTGGTAATAGGCTGAGTAGAGTTCGAATTAGGATTTACTGGCAAATTTTTAATTGTTGGAATGGTTCCTTCAACTTGTGAAGTATAAATATTACCTGAAGGAGTTATCATTTGAATTCTGTACCATTTTGGATTTGCCGAGATGTTCTGATTTTTTACAGTCTCATTATACAAATATCTTGCATGACCATGCTCTGTTGACATAAGAATATTGTCGAAATACGGAGTTTCAGCTGGATAATTATTTGCATGAAAATCAGAAAGAGAAGAAATCATAGCGCCAGCTAGTGGTGTAAAATTAATACCATCAATGCTTGATTCTAAAACAAATTCATTGATATTTGGCTCGTTATAGCTTTCCCAAATAATATGAACAATAGAATCGCCATAAACCCCAACATAAATAAAAACATTTACATCGGTTGAATTAATAATGGAGCCATGAGGAGGGTTGTTGTTATGGATTTCAGTGCAAACGTGGTTTTTGCTTTTTGAAATTCCTGATATTGCATTTGCATTGCTTGAAATTAGCAATAGTATTATAGAAACGACAATTGACAAATTGAGAAAACCTTTGTTAAAAGGACTCTCCTTCCTTTTTTGCAAATGTTTTCACTGTGTTTTTGTAAAGAGTAATTTTTTTCATAGCGTTTTTCTCCTAGGTTTAGTTAATAATTGGTTTGATTTATTGTTTATGCAAAAAGTGTCGTATACAAACTTTGTAAATCGAAACTGAAAATATATATAAACTATAAAATAATTTTAACTCTAAGAAAATAATCCAATTTGAAAACAACTAATTATTCTTTTCAAAATAAAAGGAAGCAATTTAAATTATTCTGTTTTTTTAATATTTAAAAAAAACTATAATGCTTAAATCTAATGATAAGTAGGAGTAATAATTTTACATAAAAATACTAATAAAAAGAGCAGAAATCAAGTTTTTTATGTCAAATTAGACTAAAATTAATAAAGGTTTAGTCGTATCTATGAAATTGACAAATAAAAAGTAAAAACCCACCTAAATCTTTCAATTAAACGTTTTGGTGTTATTTGATTAACAGCAAATAAAGAAATTTGGTTTGGATTATTATTGGAAAACTTTTGTAATTTCGTTTCATATTAAAATTGATTGTTATGGACGTAGTTTCTAAAAGAATTGTTTTTATAATTTTTCTCTTCCTTTTTACAAATTCCTTGATAGCAAAAAGCCCAATTTACAAAGGAGAATTGAAATTGGGAGGGAAGGATACTTTAAAATCTGCTGTTTTAGGATGGCATTTTGGAGTAAACATTGGAATGTATTTCGCAAATAAACAAAGCGCTAGTTTTTATAATGGTAGCGGTGAAAATAGCGTTTATAGAACTATTATCGAAAATACATTTATTAACGACGAAATAAGACGAGTTCTTCACTATAATTTTAGTTTCGATTCTACTTTGTTACCAAAAAACATGAAGTACAACCCGGCTATTAATTTCGGTTTTTTAGCAGGATTTAATTTCCAAAAAAATGCTGGTATCATAATAGAGTTTGATTATTCAAAACTTAAGGCAAGTGATTATTTTACCCTTGCAATTGACTCTTTTAATTCCACTTCTGACCCAAGTTTAAAAAAATGCACCATTACCGGTACTGAGGAAAGAATCAATATTAACATTGGCATTCATCGTACATTTGGAAAGCTTTCTAAGACGATGCCATATATAAATGCAGGTATCAACTTTAATAATGTTAAAGTTATTGATAATAAAATCCAGATTGAAAATTTATCCTACAGTATTGTTAATCCCACAAATTCTTATTACAATATAGTTCAGGGCGGATTGGGTTTTGGAGTGATGGGAGGAGTAGGATTGCAATTTATTTTGGGTCAATCAATGATTGTTGATCTTGGTGGAAATATTTATTTTTCAAAAATAAAACTTGGGACGGATCCTAGATTTGCATTACATGAATCAGTTTATTTGAGGTTTATGCTAAGAAATTTTGGGAAAAGTGAAGAGGAGAATTAAATGTGAATTCCCATTTTTTTCATTAAAATAGAGGCATTGAGACTTTTGCAAACCCCTTCGTGAAGTTTATAGTCGAAATACAATTCTTCATTTTCTACTTGTACATCAAAATTAAAATTCTCTAAATTCATCGGCATTTCAGCGCTTAAATTTGAAAGCGAAGTGTCGTGAGTGGCGATAATACCAACTGCATTATTTTTTATAAGTTGTTTAATAAGTGCAATTGAACCAATATGCCTATCTGTGGTATTGGTCCCTCTCAGGATTTCGTCAAGTAAAAGGAAGACCTTTTCTTTAGATTCAACAATTTTTAGAATTTTTTCTAAACGTTTTAGTTCAGCATAAAAGGATGAAGTATTTTCTTCTAATGAATCAATAATGCGCATGCTGGTTAAAACATTCATTGGAGAAACTCTAAATTTTTCAGCGCAAACGCAAGAACCTGCAGTTGCTAGGACAATATTTACACCAACAGTCCTTAAAAAAGTACTTTTGCCAGACATATTTGAGCCTGTTACTAAAAGAATTTTACTGGTTTGATCTATTTCAATATCGTTGCAAATTCTTTGTGAAGTTTTTATTAATGGATGACCAAGTTCTTTTGCTTCAAATGCAAAATTGTTTTCTGAAATTTCAGGAAATGAAAAATTTGGATTGTTAAAACTAAAATTAGCTAAACTTGATATTGCTTCAATTTCTCCGACCGATTGAAACCATTTTCCAATGTTTTCATGGTTTTTTGATTTCCATTTTTCGAGACGAATAATTTGATGAAAGTCCCAAAAGAAAACTGTGTTAATAATAAAGTGAACGTAAATATTGTACCTGTAATCAAGTTTGTGAAGGATTCCAGATAAATATTTAATAGTTTGTGAAGCGGTTCCTTTTTCGGTTTTTAAGTCTGTTTTCAGTTTTTTAAGTTTGTCAGATTCGAATTCATCTGCTTCAATATGATTGATTATTTCTGAATATGCTTTCAATAATTTTACATTTCTGGAAACCATATCATGGATTACTTTTACATCTTTATTTGTAAACATTATAATCAAAACATGAATTAACACCAAAAGAACAGGAATTCCTGAAGGCAAAAAAGTAAATGAAAAAAAGATGGCAGTTGCTGTGATTATTGGAAAAGTGGTGCATAATAGAAAAAGGAATTTTCTCCCCAAAAAAATTGGCGCCTCCATAATCCAATCAATAATTTTTTGAGGATTATTATCCGATTCATCATATTTTAAGCCCAAGGCAAATAATTTCTGACGCCATTCAATTTTTGGATTTAATTCTTTCACTGCTTCTTGACGTTGCTTTATTTCATCTGGATTTGCAGGTGATTTTAGCCAGTTTGCTAAAATTTCTGAACTAAAATCTAAAGTTGTTCTATTAAGATATTGAAAAAGTGATGCTTTTCCAAAAATATCAATATCAGAAGAATAGTTGTGATTGCCATCCATATATTTTTCTCCATTAGGAAAAAATTGAAATTTGCCACCAATACATTCTAATTCCTGTTCATTTATTTTTTTTATTGAATGAAAAAAGAGTTTTTTCTTAGAAATTCTAATATCATAAATAGCAATTAAAATAAATAGGAAAACGAAGAAAATTAAAGTAGCAATGGCCAAATAGGTGTTTATAGAAAGTAGGTTGTAAAACGAAATTCCTGAAAGGATTACTATCAATAGCCGAAGTGCAGGAAGTTTTTTTCCTTTATTTAGAAAAAGGAGTTCTTGCGTTGAAGCCTCCTCGATTTTTTTTTTGTAAAATTCTTCTAGAGCCACTTTTCTTTTTTATACCATTCAATTGTTTCAATCACCCCTTTTTCTAAATCGTATTCCGCCTCAAAATCGAAATCTGTTTTTAATTGTTCTGTTTCGCAAATCCAATTATTTGCCTCTAGAATATACACTTTTTCTTTATTTAAAGTTGGATATTTCCCAAAAGGTTTGCTAATATTTTCCAATAAAAATGCAATTCCTTTTACCACAGAAACGGGTACTTTTATTTTTATAGTTTTTTTATTGAGAACTTTTTTTGTGATTTTACTGAAAGTTTCAGAATCATAATATTGACCATCTGCCACAAAATAAGCTTTGTTCCTTACATTTGATTCAATTGCTTTAAAAACTAAATTTACGTAATCTTTTACATAAATGAAAGTTAAATATTGCTTTTGAAAACCAATATAAGCTTCAATATGATTGTTGATGGTTTTAAAGAAAACGTAATAATCTTTTTCTCTAGGTCCATAAACCCCAGTTGGTCTGAAAATTAAATAAGGAAAATCTTCAAGCGATTGTAGATATTTTTCAGCATCAAGCTTGCTTTTTCCATAAAGATTTACCGGTTTTGGTTCATGGTGAAGCATTACCGGTTCAGTGGTTCCAGGTTTTCCGCATCCAAAAGCAGCCAAACTACTTGTGAAAATAAATAAATTGGGTTTGAAATCGATTTCTAATAAGGTATCAAGAAAATTGCGAGTATAAATATTGTTTACGGTATCGTATTCTTTAACATTCTTGGCTTTGGTAACACCAGCATTATGAATAATAACGTCAAATTTTTCAACCTGACTTTTTATTTCCTGAAGTTCTTTTTTTAAGATTTCTTTTGAAGAAAAATCTAGATAATGGAAAATGATTTTTTTATCTTGTAAATACTGCTTGCTGCTAGATTTTCTGATAGCAACATGAACTTCAAAGTTTTTCTCTAAAGCTTTTTCAACAAGAAAACTTCCAATAAAGCCTGTGGCTCCAGTTATCAGGATTTTCTTAGACATGAAAATAAATCTGAGTTAAATTTCTTTTAGATAGCATCTTCTGGTAATGTGTTGTCTGCCATCATAGTGTTTCCAAACGTTTAAAGCTTTTGCATTTTCTTCCAGCTGTGGATTGGTAATTGCAAGTTTCACATTATTATTGATGTATGATTTTGTCAAGAAATCATAATAAATGGCATGAACACCTTTTCCTTGGTATTCAGGAGCAATTCCATTTAAATACATATCAATAATTTCGCTGTTTTTTAATGCTTTTAATAGGTGCATAAATCCAAATGGAAAAAGATTTCCTTTGCATTTTTGTGAAGCTTTTGTTAATGAAGGTAAACTAACACCAAACCCAACAACTTCATCACTTTTATCGACAACCAAACAAATATATTTAGGAACAATAAAGCCAAAATATTGTTTTACGTATAAATTCATTTGTTTCTCTGTGAGTTCGGTAAAGCCATACAAATCTTTAAAAGATCTGTTTAAAAGTTCGAACATTTTTTTTGCGTATGGAAGCAATTCTTTCGATTTTTTCACTTCTAAAACTCTTAAACCGTAACGTTCTTTAGCAATATTTGCGAATTTCTCAACCTTTTCGTTTGGTTCGCTTGGAATTTTAAATTCATATTGAATCCAGTCGGCATCTTTTTGATAACCTGCCTTTTCCATTAATTCTGGAAAATATTCATGATTATAAATTGAAGCCATGGTTGATAATTCGTCAAATCCTTTTACCAACATTCCTTCGTTATCCATGTCGGTAAATCCAAGTGGACCATGAATATGATTCAATCCTCTTTCTTTTCCCCAATCTTCAACGGTTTTCAAAAGTGCTTGGCAAACTTCAACATCGTTTATAAATTCAATCCATCCGAAACGAATGTGTTTCTGCTCCCAACGTTGGTTAGATTTAGGATTAATGATTCCAGCTATTCTGCCAACTATTTTATCATCTTTATATGCCAACCAATAACGCGCTTCGCAATAATCGAATGATGGATTTTTATCTTTGCTAAGAGTATTCATTTCATCCATTTTCATGGGAGGGCACCAAAACTTATTGCCTTTATAAAGTTCATATTGGAAATTTATGAATTTTTTAAGGTCACTTTTAGTGAAAACTTCTTTTATGATAATTCCCATAATTTAATGGTTTATATAATATTTAAGTTTTTTGAAATCTTCTTTATGGTGTCGATGGCACGGTCAACTTGATCAGTTGTATGAGTTGCCATTAAATTAAAGCGTATTAAAGTGTCACTACTGCTAACTGCTGGCGATACAACCGGATTAACAAAAACGCCAGCTTCGAATAATCCTTGAGTTAGTTTAAAGGTTTTAAATTGATCTCTAACATATAAAGGAATAATTGGAGTTTCAGATAAGCCAGTATCGAATCCTAAGTCTTTTATTCTTTGTCTAGCGTAATTTGTTATTTTCCAAAGATTTTCAATTCTTTCAGGTTCATCCTGAATAATTTCCAATGCTGCGATTACACTTGCAGCAGCAGCTGGAGTCATACTTGCGCTAAAAATCAAAGATCTTGAATGATGTCTTAAATAGTTGATGGTGTCAAAATCTCCAGCAATAAATCCACCAATAGAAGCAAGAGATTTGCTGAATGTTCCCATTATTAAATCAACATTATCATTTAACCCAAAATGGTCGGCAGTTCCACAGCCATTTTTTCCTAAAACGCCTAGAGAATGAGCATCATCAACCATTATTGATGCATTGTATTTTTTTGCAATTTCAACAATTTCGGGTAATTTAACAATGTCACCTTCCATACTGAAAATACCATCGACAATAATCATTTTAATCTGATTCGCATCGCAATTTTTTAGGGTTTTTTCTAAATAGAAAGGATCGTTATGTTTATATTTATATACTTTCGAAAAAGACAATCTACTTCCTTCAATAATAGATGCATGATCTCTTTCATCAAGAATAATATAATCTTTTCTTCCAGTAACAGCCGAGATAACTCCCAAATTAACTTGAAATCCAGTAGAAAAAACGATGGCTTCGTCTTTATTCACATAAGCTGCTAATTTATGTTCAAGCTCTTTATGTAAATCAAGAGTTCCGTTTAAGAAACATGAGCCAGCACAACCTGAGCCATATTTATCAATTGCTTTTTTTGATGCTTCTTTAATTTTAGGGTGATTGGTTAATCCAAGATAACTATTGGATCCAAACATCATTACTTTTTTCCCATTAATAACTACTTCAGTGTCTTGATCAGACTCGATTACTCTGAAATAAGGATAAATTCCCATTGCTTTGGCTTCTTGTGGTGCTCTGTACTGGGACATTCTTTCCTGAAGGATATTCATATAAATAATTTTTAGTTTTTAATTCTTTTTTATACCAATGAATAATGAATATTATGATGTAGTTCTTACTTTTAAATTGCGTGGTCTTTTTATTTGTTGACTTTTTTCCGCAGTTTTCAAATAAATATCTTTCATTTTAAACCTAGTTTTTATGTCAGTTTTTATGGATTCAATAGCATTTTTTTCTTTATCAATAAAAGACAATAATTGTTGAAGTGATTCGCCATTATTAAATACTTCTTTGAGTTTAGTTATCATTTGCCAAATTGGCTTATAAAATTTGTGACCTAAATTTTTTTGAATTTCGAGAATAGAAAGTTTTTCCTTTTTTTCAATTAAAAAATACAAGGAAATAAACCAATATCTGTAAGGTAGCCGGCTTTTCTCTAGTACAGTCCCGCTACGCAAAGTAGTTCTAAATCCACATTCCTTGCACTCGTATTGTTCCTTGTCTTTTTTCCAATAATGATTGTGGCAACCACATCTTTTACAAACCACTCCTTGTTTGTCTCTAAAAAGTTTAAAAAACTCTTTACAGCGTGTTTCATATGAGAAGAATTCGTTGATTTTATTGATGTTCATAAAATTGGAAATGGTTTTTTCAAAATATTTATCTTTGCAAAAATACAATTTTAGGTAAATAAAGCAATAAAAATCGTATTTAATTATTAATTTTTGGATTTGAATTGTATTGTTTATGTTTTATTTAACTGAAAATATTGCGGAGTTGTGTTTTTTGATTTATTAAAAATAATAATTTTACGGAAAAATTTATTTGTATTAAGTGCAAACCAATAATAAAAAATCAAATATTTTTCAGATTCCTTTTTGCAGAATTAAACAAATATTCTCTTTTTCTTTGTTTTTGCTAGGAAGCCAGTTTATTACCTTGTTTTCCTTGCCGCTTCCTTTACCAAAAAAAACTAGGAAAAGATTTAGAGAGAATGTATTGATGGTTTTTGCAAAATTCATTAATGCCATTAACTTTAATGTTTCAATTAGGAAATTTAATCCTCAAAAAGTGAATTTTGAAAAACCATCATTGATTATTAGTAATCATGTTAGTGTTTTGGATACTCCACTGATATTAAGTCTAACTTCAAAATTGGTTATTATTACTAACGATTGGATTATTAGGTCAAAGTTTACCTGGTTATTAGGCAAATATTCTAATTTTTGTATGATTGATGAAAACATTGATGATTCAATGGATTTTCTTAAGAAAAAAATTGGTGAAGGATATTCAGTTTTGATTTTTCCTGAGGGAATCAGCTCTCCCAACAGAATAAAAAGGTTTCATAAAGGGGCTTTTTTGATGGCAGAACAATTAAATTTAGATATTTTACCATTGTTGATTGTTGGAAAAGGGCAATTTTTGGAAAAGAATAGTTTTTTTAAATATCCTGGAAAAATCAGCATAACAATACTTCCTAGAATAACACCTGAAAATATTGATTTTGGAAATAACTTTAATGAAAGGACAAAAAGAATATGTCAATATTATAGGTATGAGTATGATAAGAATGTTTTAAAAGATGTTTAAATCAACTATTATGGGTGATAATAATCATTTTTTATTTAGCGAAATTCAACAGATTTTTTGTTGAAAATTTTGCTATTTTTGCACTCTTTTAAAGTGCATAAAAACTCAGAAAGAATTGTTTAAATGGTATTATTTACTTATATATTTTTATTTTTTCTAGGCCTTTTTGCGATTTTTTTCTTCATCCTATGGAGAATATTAATTATCAAACCAAAAATTTTAGAAAATAGAAATACGAACATCATACAAAGAAGTAACCCCCAACAAGATTTTTATTCTCTTGATAATAATTGGCTGAAAAAGAATTCTTTTGGAGTTTGGGAGTTGTTTGTTTCTGGAAGTCCATTTCAGATTGGTTTGCGAAATGGTATTCTCTGTAAAGAACTTATTGAAATTCAAGAAGATTACTTTGTTGATGAAATTAAAAAAATTATTCCGTCCTCAATTTTTGCTTTCTTTTTAAAATTGATTGTTGCGTGGATGAATAGGAAGATTGATCATTTTATTCCAAACGAATATTTAACAGAAATCTATGGTGTTTCTATTTCTGCTCCGCAAAAATACCGTTATATAGCTTCTAACTATCAACGATATCTGAACTATCATGCTGCAAATGACATTGGGCACGCTGTTGAAGATATGCATGTGGTTGCTTGTACATCATTTTCCGTATGGAATGAAAAATCTGCTGATGGCGGGCTTTTGGTGGGAAGGAATTTCGATTTCTATTTTGGTGAAAGTTTCGCTCAGGAAAAAATTGTCAGTTTTTATAAGCCAGAAAATGGCCATAAATTTATGATGATTTCTTGGGGAGGTATGATAGGAGCTGTTTCTGGAATGAATGATAAAGGTTTAACAGTTACAATGAATTCTGTTAAGTCAACAATGCCAACAACTGCAAGAACACCGCTGTGCATCATAGGAAGAGAAATTTTGCAATATGCTTCAAATATTGCAGAAGCTTTTGAAATTGCCAAAAAACATGAAACATTTATTTCTGCATCTTTTATGATTGGTTCTGCAAAGGATAAAAAATCCGCAGTAATTGAAAAGAGCACAACAAATACCTTCCTGTTTGAAACAGATGAAATGGATTTCATTGCTTGCACCAATCATTATCAAAGTGAAGGTTTCTCTGAAGATCCTTTAAATATTCAGAATATTAAAGAAAGTGCTTCATTATACCGATTAACAAGGACAAAAGAACTCATCAATCAAAAATTGAAAATTGGAGTTTCCGAAGCGGCCGAAATTTTAAGGGATCAAAAAGGAATTAATGATATTGATTTGGGTGTAGGTAACGAAAAAGCAATAAATCAAATGATAGCGCATCATTCAATTATTTTTAAACCTGAAGAATTGAAGGTATGGATTTCATCAAAAGATTATCAATTAGGAGAATTTATTTGTTATGATTTGAATGATGTATTTTCAAGAAGTGAAAATGTAAATGCTGAAACAGAATTTGTGATAAAAGAAAATAATATTCCGGCTGATGACTTTATTCGGAATGGAAATCTTCAAAAGCATCGTGAATTCAGGGAAATTCAAGATAGAATAAGTAAAATTGCAAAAAAGAAATTGAATAAATCTTTGAGCGCGAAAGAAATTCAAGACTTCATTTCCTTAAATCCACTTTATTATCAAACTTATTCTGTTATTGGGGATTATTATTTTACCAAAAAGAATTTTGTTGATGCAAAATTGAGTTATGAAAAGGCTTTAACAACAGAAATTGCGAAAGAAAATGAAAGAAATCACATTCTGAATCGTATCGAAAAGAGCCAAGAAATTATTGAAAAAAAATAAATGAGTATAGAAAACCAAAATATCAGTTCAGAAATTCATAGCAAATGTTGTGTTATTATTCCCACCTATAATAATAATTTGACTCTAGCAAAAGTGATTGAAGATGTTTTAGTTTATTCCCAAAATGTTATAGTAGTCAACGATGGTTCAACTGACAATACTCTTGAAATAATAAAATCTTTTCCAAACATTGATTTCATTACTTATGAACTTAACCAAGGAAAAGGTTATGCAATGCGAAAGGCCTTTAAATACGCCGTAAGCAAAGGATTTGAATATGCCATAACAATCGATTCTGATGGTCAGCATTTTGCAAAGGATATTCCTGCTTTTCTTCAAAAAATAGAGGAAGTTCCAAATTCAATAATTATTGGTGACCGAAATATGTCCCAAGAAGGAATTCCTGGAAAAAGTAGTTTTGGTAATCGTTTTTCAAATTTTTGGTATCGTTTTGAAACTGGAATAAAGTTGCCTGATACACAATCTGGCTATCGACTTTACCCAATAAAATTAATGGAGAAAATTCGCTTTTTTACCAAAAAGTATGAGTTTGAAATAGAGGTAATTGTAAAAGCTGCATGGCGCGGAATTAATGTTACAGCAGTTCCAATAAGTGTTTTTTATGCTCCAAAAGAAACCAGAATTTCACATTTTAGGCCGTTTAAAGATTTCTCCCGGGTAAGTTTTTTAAATACCTATTTGGTTATTCTAGCAATATTGTGGTATAAACCTTTCGGTTTTTTAAGAAAATTGAAAAAGGAAAAAATTCAAGAATTTTTTAGAGTACATTTGCTAAATAAGGATGAATCAAATATTAAAAAATCTTTATCAATAGCATTAGGAATTTTTATGGGAATAGCACCATTTTGGGGCTTTCAGCTTGGTTTGGCGATTTTAATGGCTTATGTTTTTAGATTAAATAAGTTGATTACTGCGATTGCAGCTAATATTAGCTTGCCACCGATGATCCCAATTATTATTTATTTTAGCTTTAAAGTTGGTGCCTTGATAATGAACTCTACACCGGCATTAGCTGAATTTAGTACAACTATTACTTTGAAATCAATCAAATTAAATATTTATCAATATATTTTTGGAAGTTTTGGATTGGCAATAATTTGTGCCGTTGGTTTTGGAACTATTACTTTTTTATTGCTTTTAATTTTCAGAAAAAAACAATTACAAAATATTAATATTACTGAGTAGAATGGAGCGTTTGTTTCTTTTTTTATATGATTTTTTCACTAAGCAACGATTAATATTTATCATATTTGTTGTTGGGATTTCGGCTGCATCGCTCTACTATGCCTCAAAAATTAAACTTGAAGAGGATATTACCAAATTTATTCCAAAAGATGCAAAAGTCGATAAAGTAAATAAGGTTTTTCAAAACATGAAATTCAAAGATAAAGTAATTGTAAATATTTCTTTATCTGACACCAATTCAAAAGCAAATCCTGATCAATTAGTTTTATACGCAAATAAGTTTGTTGAAGAAATAAAAACTAAGTATTCCCCTGATTATATTAAAGAAATAACTTTTAAAATGTCGAGCGATATGATGTTCGACACTTATAATCTTTTCTATGAAAATCTACCCGTTTTCCTTGATAAATCTGACTATACGAAAATTGATGCGATAATACAAGATTCTAATATTGAAAAAACATTAAGTAAAGATTTTAAAACTCTGGTTTCTCCGGCTAGTTTTGCCTTGAAGAATTTTATCAAAAGAGATCCTCTTAATATTACGCCAATTGCACTACAAAAACTTCAGTCAATAAAAGTTGACGATAGTTTTGAAGTGTACAATGATTATATTTTTACAAAAAATCATAAAAATTTAGTGCTTTTTATTATTCCGGCAAATGCTTCTAGTGAGACGTCAAAAAATACAACCCTCGTTGAAGGATTAAATGGAATTATTAAAAATATTGGAAAAGAAAGTAATGATAAAATAAGCATAAAATATTATGGTGGGATTGCTTTTGCTGTTGGGAATGCAAGCCAATTAAAGGAAGATTCAATTTTAACGCTTTCATTGGCAATCATTCTAATTTTAGCATTTATTTTATTTTTCTTTAAGTCGAAACGAGCGCCGATTGTCATCTTTATACCAGTTTTATTCGGGGCAGCATTTTCACTTGCAATGCTATATTTGCTAAAAGGAAAAGTTTCCTCGATGGCTGTGGGTTCAGGTTCAATTGTTTTAGGGATTGCAATCAATTATTCTCTTCATGTTTATAGTCATTACCGCCATACTGGAAATATCCGGGATGTGATTAAAGATTTATCCTATCCATTAACAATTGGTGGATTTACAACAATTGGAGCATTTTTATGTTTGCTTTTCGTTAAATCTGAAGCCTTGCAAGATTTTGGATTGTTTTCAGCTTTTGCATTGATTGGATCTGCATTGTTTTCATTAATTGTAATGCCACATTTGATAAAATCAAAAAGGATTGAAGATTCCCATGATCATTTAAAACTCAATTTCCTTGATAAACTTAGTGAGGTTCGACTTGATAACAAACCAATCTTCTTAATTATCGTTTTTCTTCTTACAATTGTTTTTTGGTTTACATCAAAAAATGTAGGTTTCGAAAGCGATTTATCTAAAATAAATTATGTCTCTGAAGACCTCCAAAAAACAGAAAAAGAGCTAGATAGAATCAATGATGTTTCTTCAAAATCTGTTTTTCTCGTATCAACAGGAAATGATTTAAATGAAGCCCTTCATATCAACGAAAAAGCAATCCAAACTCTTGAAAAGCTTAAAACAGATAAAATTATTAAAAGGTACTATTCCGTTAATTCAATTCTTTTGTCTGAAGCAGAGCAAAAAGAACGCATAGCTCAATGGAATTCCTATTGGACCAAAGAAAAAGCCAGCAATTTAAAACAGAAATTAATTTCATTAGGTAAAAATCACAAATTTAAAGAAGCCGCTTTTGAGGACTTTTATAAATTATTGGATAAAAATTTCAAGACCATTAATCCTGAAAGTTTTGGTGAAATAAAGAAAATACTTTTGGATGAGTGGGTCACCGAAACAAAAGGAATGACAATGGTTACCACAATTGTGAAAGTAGCCCAAAAAGATAAGGAAAAAGTTTATCAAGCTTTTGCAAATAATAATGATGTAGTAATTTTTGATAAACAAAATCTTGCAACCAAATTTATTGATATCATCAGCAGTGATTTTAATTTAATTCTAATTCTTTCTTCATTACTTGTTTTCTTTACCCTTTTATTGTCCTACGGCAGGATTGAATTAGCAATTATCACTTTTGTTCCAATGCTTATTAGTTGGATATGGATTTTAGGTTTGATGGGGATTTTTGGACTTAAATTCAATATCATCAACATTATCATTTCAACTTTTATTTTCGGTTTGGGGGACGATTATAGTATTTTTATAATGGATGGCTTGCTGAGTGAATACAAAACCGGAAAGAAAGTCCTGGCTTCCTATAAAACGGCCATTTTCTTGTCGGCAATTACTGCCATTATTGGACTAGGTGTGCTGCTTTTTGCTAAACATCCCGCATTTAAATCAATTGCTTTAATTACAATAATTGGAATGTTTTCGGTAGTTATTATTTCCTATACTTTAATTCCGTTACTCTTTAATTTCTTAATGTATTCAAATAAAAAGAAGCGAACGGTTCCAGTAACATTCTTGAATATATTTTATTCAATTTTTGCTTTTTTGCTTTATTTCGGTGGAAGTTTTCTGATGTCAATAATTGGTATTGCAATGTTTAAATTAATACCAGTAAAACGCAAAACCAGACAAAAAATGCTTCATTATTTGATGATGTATTTTGGAAAATTTATTATTTATGTGATGGTGAATGTTAAAAAAGCAGTTTTCAATCCTTCTAAGGAGGATTTTTCAAAGCCCGCTGTAATAATTTGCAATCATCAATCTCATATTGATATTCTTTTAATGTTAATGCTTCATCCTAAAATATTTTTACTTACAAATGATTGGGTTCAAAAAAATATTTTTTATGGAAGATTGGTAAAATATGCTGATTTTTTTCCTGTCTCATCAGGATTAGATAAAAATCTACCTACTTTGGCAGAAAAAGTTAAGGATGGGTTTTCAATTGTCGTTTTTCCTGAAGGATCTCGTTCAGTTGATTCTGAGGTTAAACGCTTTCATAAAGGAGCATTTTATATTGCAGAGCAACTTAATCTCGACATTATTCCAATTGTAATTCATGGCGTTGGTTATACCTTGACCAAAGGAGAATTGCTTTTAAAGAGTGGAAGAATAACAATGAAAATTCTTCCTAGAATAAAACATGGCGATAATTCATTTGGTATTGGGTATTCTGATAAAGCAAAAGGTATTCAAAAATATTTTAGAAATGAATTTGAAAAAATCCGTGAAGAAAGAGAAACTGTTAAATATTATAGAGATATCCTTATCAAAAATTATTTGTATAAAGGACCTTTACTTGAATGGTATATGCGAATAAAATTAAGATTGGAAGGGTATTATGAAATATACAATAGGATAGTTCCAAAAGAAGGAACAATAACAGATGTTGGTTGTGGTTATGGCTTTGGAGTGTATATGCTTGGATTAACTTCTAAAAAAAGAGTCCTAACAGGAATTGATTATGATGACGAGAAAATAGAAATTGCAAATAGCTGCAATGCCAGAACAAAAAATATTAATTTTATTTGTGACGATATAAACACTTGTGAATTCTCCCCAAGCGATGTTTTTATCCTCAGCGATGTATTACATTACGTTAAAGAAGAACTACAAGAATCATTATTAATAAAATGTATTGAAAACCTAAATAATGACGGAATTGTAATTGTTAGAGATGGCGATACTGAAATGAAAAATCGACACTTTTTTACAAAAACTACTGAAATATTTTCTACGAATTTTGGATTCAACAAAACAACAAATAAACTTTGTTATATCTCACGTTCAAAAATAGAAAAAATTGCTTTCGAGCATAACTGTAGTATAAAAACAATTGATAAATCGGTGTTTACTTCAAATATTTTTTATGTGATAAAAAAGAAAAATGGAGAGAATAATTAATGGAAAAATTTGATGCTGTAATAATTGGTAGCGGATTAGGTGGATTGCTTTGTGCAAATATTCTAAGTAAGGAAGGTTATAAAGTTTGCGTTTTGGAAAAGCACTTCCAAATTGGAGGCTGTTTGCAAAATTTCACTCGCGAAGGCTGTACTTTTGATACAGGTATCCATTATATCGGTCGTCTTGGCGAAGGAGAAGTCCTTCATCAGTATTTTAAGTATTTTGGATTGACAGAAAAAGTTAAACTAAAAAAACTTGATGAGGATGGTTTTGATGTAATTGGATTTGGCGATAGTGATGAAGAGTTTAAATATGCAATGGGAAGCGCTCGATTTGCCGAGAAATTGTCGGAAAATTTCCCAGAGGAAAGGGAAGCCTTAAAAAAGTATAGTGAAACCCTAAATGAAATTAGTGATTGCTTTCCTTTGTACAATTTAAATGAAATAAAAACCAATATTGACGAAACAGAATTCTTTACAAAAAGTGCATTCGACTTTATTGCCTCTTTCACGGAAAATAAAAGATTGCAAAATGTTTTGGCTGGGACAAATCTTCTATATGCTGGAGTTAAGGAAAAAACACCATTGTTCATTCATGCTTTAATCAATAATTCTTATATAGAAAGTGCCTGGAAAGTTGTTGGTGGAAGTTCTCAGATTGCTGATGTTTTAGCAGAAAATATTATTAATGATGGCGGTACCATTATAAAAAGTGCTGAGGCCAAAAAAATGATTTTTGAAGGTCATGAGTTAAAATCAGTTGAATTGGCAAATGGAGAACGAATTGAGGCAAAATATTTCATTTCAAATATCCATCCATCTGAAACACTTAAAATGATTGATCCTGATCAAACAAGAAGTGTTTACCGAAGTAGATTGCTTGCGATTGAAAATACCATTTCTACATTTAATTTGTATATTGTATTAAAAAAGGAAAGTTTTGGTTATTTGAATTATAACTATTATTATTACGATACCAATGAAGTTTGGGCAACAGGGAATTATTCAAAAGAAAACTGGCCCAAAAGTTATATGATGATCACTTCTGCAGATCCAAAAAATAATGAATTTGCCGAATCAATAACCGTTTTGGCATATATGACTTATGAAGAAGTGAAAAAATGGGAGAATACTAAGGTTGAAAAACGCGGAGAAGATTACGAGGAATTCAAAAAAGAAAGAGCAGAAAAACTTATTGATGTAATTGAAAAGAAATTTCCCGATATTCGAAAACATATTAAATCTTATTACACTTCTTCACCATTAACATACAAAGATTACACTTCAACAAAAGAAGGATCAATTTATGGTATTCTTAGAGATTGCAATGAACCAATGAGATCATCAATTTCACCAAGAACAAAAATTCCAAATCTATTCTTTACTGGGCAAAATATCATTTTGCATGGTGTGCTTGGTGTAACAATTGGTGCTGTTGTAACTTGTTCTGAAATTGTTGGAATGAATAATTTAATTAGTAAAATTAAAAACGCATAAGCAAAATATAAGAAAATGCCTAAATATAATATCGTAATTATTGGCAGTGGATTAGGAGGTTTGATATGTGCCAATATGTTAAGCAAAGAAGGCTACAATGTTTGTGTTATTGAAAAAAACAAACAGTTGGGTGGATGCTTACAAACTTTTAAGAGGAATGATTGCATATTCGATACTGGAATTCACTTTGTAGGAAGCTTAGACAAAGGTCAAATTCTCAATCGATTTTTCAATTATTTTGGAATAATGGATAAATTGAAACTGAAAAGATTGGATGAAGATGGTTTTAATTTAATTCATTTTAATGGCAGAGAATACAAGCATGCCATGGGATATGAAAGATTCAAAGAGGAACTTTTGCAACAATTCCCCAATGAGAATAAGGGTTTAGATACTTATATTCACAAATTAAATGAAGTTGTGGATTCAATGAATCTTTATAACCTTCGGGAAATTGAAAACAATAATTTAATAGATAACAGTTATATTACTTCCAGCGCTTTCGATTTTCTTAATTCTTGTAGCGATAATTTTGATTTGAAAAGTGTTTTAGCCGGAGCAAATTCTCTTTATGCTGGTATTCCTGATAAAACTTCGCTTTATATTCATGCTTTAATCAATCATTCATTTATTCAAAGTTCTTGGCGTTTGGTTGATGGAAGTGATCAAATATCTGATTTGCTTGCCGAAACAATAATTGCAAATGGCGGCACCATTCTTAAAAACTCAAAAGTTGAAGAACTGGTTTTTGAAAATGATAAAATTAAATTTGCAAAATTATCCAATGGCGAATTGATTGAAGGAACTGATTTTATTTCAAATGTTCATCCAGCAGTTACTATGGAAATGGTTGACCAAAATAAAATTCGTCCCGCCTATCGCCATCGAATTATGAATATCGAAAATACCATTTCAAATTTTACAGTTTATATTGTTTTAAAGAAAAATTCCTTTAAATATCAGAATTATAATTATTATCATCATAATAGTAAAAATGTATGGGGAGCAAATTCCTATTCAACCGATAAATGGCCCGATAGTTATATGCTTTTAACGTCTGCAAATTCAAAATCTGATGAATGGGCTGATAGCTTAATTCTTTTGTCTTATATGACTTATGATGAGGTGAAAAAATGGGAAAATACAACAGTCGAAAAAAGAGGTCAGGAATATCTGGATTTCAAACATCAAAAAGCTGAAACCCTGGTAGATCTTGTTGAGCAAAAATATCCACAGCTCAGAAATTGCATTGAAACTTATTATACTTCAACTCCTTTAACATACAGAGATTACACTGCAACCAAAGAAGGTTCATTATATGGAATTGAACGTGATTGCAGAGATCCATTAAAATCTTACGTTCCGTCAAAAACAAAAATTCCTAATCTCTATTTTACCGGACAAAATATAAATCTGCATGGCGCTATTGGCGTAGCTATTGGTTCAATGCTTACTTGTGGCGAATTTGTTGGACTAAACAATTTAATTAAAAAAATTGCTGATGCAACCTAAACGAAAGAAATTTCTTTGGCGTAGTTTTATCACACTAATTTCATTGTTTGTTTTAGTTTGTCTGGGATTCTTTTATCTTCTTTTTCGCGCAACTCTGATTCCTCCTAGTCCGGAGAATTTTAGTTCTTTAAATCTCAAAAGAGAAGTCATCGAAAAAGATTATTACCGAATAGGAAATAACTGGATAAAAAAGAATGAAGCAGGACTTTGGGAAATGTATGTTGAAGGAAAACCTTTCGAAAGAGGTGTTGTTATTGGTAAATTGACAAAGGAGTTAATTAAACAACAGGAAGATGCTTTTGTTGCGGAGATACACAAAATAATTCCTTCAGATTTTTATTTGGGATTTCTCAAATATTTAGTCGGTTGGTTTAATCGCGACATTGATAAATTCGTTGAAAAAGAATATCTACTCGAAATTTTTGGAGAATCGTTTTCCGCAGCACCAGAGTATTCATACATTGGAACAAATTACGAGCGCATACTAAACTATCATGCTGCGCACGACATTGGTCATGCTTTGCAGGATTATCATTTTGTAGGCTGTACATCTTTTTCGGCTTGGAATGCAAAATCCGAAGACAGTTCGCTAATTACTGGTAGGAATTTCGATTTTTATGTTGGTGATGATTTTGCCAAAGAAAAAATCATCTGTTTCATGAATCCAGACAAAGGTTATAAAATGATGACCATTACGTGGGGAGGAATGCTGGGCGCCATTTCTGGAATGAACGAAAAAGGATTAACAGTAACCATGAATGCAGCAAAATCAAATTTGCCTTCTGAAGCAGCAACTCCAATCTCCTTACTAACTCGTGAAATTTTGCAATATTCAAAAAATATCAACGAAGCTTTTGACATTGCTAAGAAGAGACAAACCTTTGTTTCTGAATCAATTATGATAAGTTCTGCCGAAGATAACCGAACTGCAATTATCGAAAAAACTCCTTACCAAACTTCCCTTTTTGATTCGGATACCAATTATATTATTTGTACCAATCATTATCAAAGCCAAGAATTTAAAAACGACAAAAGCAATATTGAAAATATTAAGGAAAGTGCTTCTGAATATCGGTTTAAAAGGATTACTGAATTGATGGCAAAATATCCTAAATTAAATTTAACCAATACTGCTGCTATTCTGAGAGATCGTTTTGGGTTAAAAGATCAAAATATTGGAATGGGAAATGAAAAAGCTTCCAATCAATTGATAGCGCATCATTCAATCATATTTAAGCCAAAGCAAAGAATAGTTTGGGTTTCAACAAGTCCGTACCAACTTGGAAAATATGTTGCATATGATTTAAATAAAGTTTTTTCGAATAAAAATAATTTCAAAACAAAAAAAGAAATTACAGAACAAGATCTTACAATTCCTGCTGATTCATTTCTACAATCTAAGGAGTATAAGGATTTTGTCATGTATAAAAAAACCAAAGCTTTTATTAAGCGATGTTCCAATTATAAAGGAAAGGTTTCTTTGAATGATAATTTTGTAGAGAACTTCATTTCTACGAATCCAGAATATTACGATACCTACATTATTGTGGGTGATTTTTACTTTAAATCGAAAATTTATAAAAATGCAAGAAAGTTTTATACGATGGCATTAACTAAGGAAATTAGCACAATCAAAGAACGAAATTATGTAAATGAGCAAGTGTCACTTTGTAATAAGCTAGAAAAATATTAATTTTATACCCAAATTTGAAAAATAAACGATAATAATATATATATGAAATTTAAACTCATCTATCCAAAATGGGCAAAGCTTGAAGGGCAAACTGTATTTAATTTGCCACCTCACGGACCGGTTGTTTTTGCTGCCACATTGCCAGATTTTGTTGAAATACAATTTGTTGACGAAAATGTCGAGGAACTTATTTTTGATACAACTGCTGATTTTATTGGAATCTCTATGATGCTTACCACTCAGGTAAAACGTGGTTGGGAAATCGCTGATAAATATAGAGCACTTGGTAAAAAAGTTATTTTTGGTGGTATTTCTACAATGTTACATGCTGAAGAAACCATGCTTCACGCTGATTCTGTTTTCCTTGGTGAAGCTGAAGGCAGAATGGAGAAGGTTTTCGAAGATTTTCAAAAAAACAATCTGCAAAAAGTATATAATTTCATGGCCGATCAACCAGATGTTTCAATTGTTGGTCCTGCCAGACGCGATATTTTGAACCGTGATATGTATTATCATAAAGGAGTTCAAATGGTAGATTTATTTCATGCTTCTAGAGGTTGCAGATTTAATTGTTATCCTTGCGCTGTATCCTATTTAGGTGGAAGATGTTTCAGACCTCGTCCAATTGATAAAGCAATAGAAGAACTTCATACTATTGAAAACAATCGGCTTTTCATCGTCGACAATTCATTGGCTCAAGACACCAAATGGGAAATGGATCTTTTCAAGGAAATGATTCCATTAAAAAAGAAATGGTGCAGTCATACCATCGAAGATAAACCTGAAGTGCTCGATTTGGCTGCTCAAGCTGGAGCATGGTATGTTTATCAAGCCGTTTTTGATACTTCAGATTACATTCGCGAGAGAGTAAAAAAATATCATGATCATGGTATTGGAGTAGAAGGAACAATTCTATTAGGATTGGACAATCAAACAGAAGACGATATTAAAAGATTAATTGATTTTCTTTTAGAAATCAATTTAGATTTAGCAGAATTCACTGTTTTAACGCCGTTTCCACACACAAAAACATACGATGATTTATTAAAACAAGATCGTATTTTCAATATGAACTGGAATGATTACAATGCTGGAAAAGTTGTATTTAAACCTCAGCACATGACTCCTGAAAAACTTCAAGAATTATATCATTATGCTTGGGATACCTTCTATAAAGATGAATCACAAGCTCAAAAAATGTTTAATTTGATGAGATTGGTAGTTTCAAAAGAGATGGATGACGGAACCTATCGCAGAAGAAAACAAGAATTTGTAAATACCAGCTTTGGAAAAGAAGTTAAAAGATAAATTGTTTAATAATTGAATAATATTTATGAAAGCTACCACTGAAAGCGAATACATTGATTTCTTATATGATTTTAAAGGTCTTTGGGAAACCCCTTCGCGTTGCGGCTTGAAAATCGTTCAGAAAAACGACAAAACAATAGTTATTGCTACTGAGTTGTTCAATGCAAATCCTGGAACTTCTATTACCAATGCATGTGCGAAATTGGTTCAGTCAATTTGTAATGAGAAAAATATTTCTCCTGATCAATTAATTTTTATTGAACATACACCTGATCAAAAGTCGAAACTTAGTTTTTATAACGAAACATTTTTTAAGGTGAATTTGCAATGGACTGGTAACGAATTTGCATTTCCAAAATGGGAAAGCATTTCAAAAGAAGACGTTGACAAATTAATTTGTTAATGACTAAAAGTTCTGCTATGTTCGAATATCAAGTCACCGTTAGAGGTTATGAGATTGATAGTTATGATCATTTAAACAACGCTGTTTATTTGAATTATGTTGAACAGGCAAGGTGGGAAATTCTACGAGAATCAAATTTAGTTGAAAAATATAAAGCATCTGGATTGCTTTTGGTTGTAATTGAAGCCAATATTAGATTTGTCAGAGAAGTGGTTGTTTTTGATGAATTAAACATTAAGACGGATATTACTACCGTTGGCCCTTATGTGGTGTTTCAGCATTCAATGTACAATTCTAAAACTGAAATCAAAGTTTCGGAAGCAAAAGTAAAATGTTTGTTTATTGGCAGCGACAGAATTCCAGTCGATATTCCTGAAGAATTTATTGAGTTTATTAATAATCACGTTTAAAGAAATCAAGATTTATGAATACAATTTGGGAAGTCCAAGGAGATAGCGGAATCTTGAAACTCAATAATCCACCTCAGAATTATTTGGATGAACCAGATTTTCTTGATTTGGGAAATCTAAAAAATGTAATAAAAGAATCTGGAGTAAAAGGAATTATTATTACAGGATACGGCCGTCACTTTTCAGGTGGAGCAAATCTCGATAACTTAAAAGATCTTGCAAAAAAACCTGAATTATTAAATGAAAAAATTTCGAAAGGAATCGAAATTCTTAATTTTCTAGACTCACTAGAAATCCCATTAATTGCTGCTGTAAACGGTGTTTGTTTTGGTGGCGGGCTCGAAATCGCTTTATCCTGCCATATTAAAATTGCAGAAAGTAAAGCCTTGTTTGCATTTCCAGAATCAAATTACAATCTTCTGCCAGGCTTAGGCGGGATTTCTAGAATGCATGATTTGGCAGATACCAACCAAACAATGCAAATGGTGCTTCATGGTGATGTGATAAATGCTGAAAAAGCTTTGGAGATAAAACTTATTGATTATTTGGTTTCATCTAAAGAACTATTTGGATTTTCAATAAATTTAATGGATAAAATGACCAATGGCAGACCATTGAAAGTGATCAATTCTATTATTCGCTCAATCAACAATGCGAAGAAAATGAGTTTTGAGCAATCAATAAAAGAAGAAACTGCGTTGTTCTGCAAATTAGCGATTGAAGAAGCCGACAAGATTTAAATAAATTTTTTCATGTACAAAAAACTTGTCAAAACGTTTACTACAGCAGAATTTAAATCGAAACTTGATGCAAAAAGTTTAAGTATAGAACATCTTTTTACTCCACAAGAAATTAAAATTTACCATGTAAATGAAAATCTTCAATCCCTTGCTGCAAGGTATTTAATCAAGGAAATGGTTAATGAATTGTCAGGGGGTTTAGATTATTTGAATATTGAAATTTTAAATAATAGTAAGGGAAAACCAATTTTAAATCTTAGTTTTGAATTATTAAAGAAATTAGAGGAAAGAAACGTAAATAATATTCAAATTTCTTTATCTCATACAAAAGAAAATATTGCAGCAATGCTCGTTTATGAATAAATTACAAGACATAAAATCATATAAAACGATTAGTTGGGAAGTGTTCGAAAATATTGGGCATTTGCAGTTGAATCAGCCGCCAACTAATAAAATGACGATTTTTTTCTTCGAAGAGTTGACAGATTTTGTACAAAACTTTTTGCCAACACAAAAAATAGAAGCATTGATCATTTCTGGAAAAGGAAGACATTTTTCTTCAGGTGCAGATTTAAACAATCTTTTATCAGCTATAAAAGAGCAAAATGAAATTAGCGAAAGTGCGAGTTTAGAATTGTTGAATAAAAACATGGACACTTTAAATGCTTTATTTAATTTAAAAATTCCTGTTATTGCTGCCATAAGCGGCGTTTGTTTGGGTTCAGCTTTAGAATTGGCTTTGTTTTGTCATGTTAGAATTTGCGATACATCATCATTACTAGGATTGCCTGAGGCAATTTTTAACTTAATGCCAGGTTTAGGTGGAGCTGTGAGAATTACCCAATTAAAAAACAAAGCAAAAGCAATGGAATTAATTCTTTCTGGAGAAAATTTTTCGGCCAAAGAAGCAAAAGAATGGGGAATAATAGATATTGTTGCTCCTAAAAAGAAATCTCTGGAGACAGCAATAAAATTTGCAAAAACCTATGCCAAAATATATAAAAAAGAAAATTTGAAAAGATATATTGTTAGCTTTCAAAATTAAATTTGAAAGTAAAATAAATTTGTTAAAAAAAATTGCCACGACCGTGGTGGCTTAGAGGGTTGCTGAGCTTGTCGAAGCATTGTGGAGTCTAGGTCGTGAGTGTTGAAAAGAAAAACCCTGGGCTTCTTGCACTGAGCGTAGTCGAAGTGTAGCCCAAATATTTTTGAAATTTTCGTTCATTAATAAACAATTTTTAAGTGTGTTAAACCTGTGAATACAAAAAATCAAATATATGCAAAGATGGTTGGTACTGGTACTTTTTTACCAGGCAGTCCAATTCCATTTGATAATGTCGAGGATTATTTAGGTGCCATAACAAAAGCACCTGAAAAATTGATAAAATGGCATGAAAGAATGAAGCATTTAATGAGAGAAATGTTGGATGTACAGTTTTATCATTATGCCATCGACCCAATTACCAAAGAATTTACTGAAGACAATATTTCCATGTCTGTTAAAGCAGCCAAGATTGCTTTGGACAGCGCAAATATGAAAGCTGAAGAAGTTGAATTAATTGTTTACGCTAGTGCTCATCAAGATCAAATGCCAACGGCCTCGGTAAGAATTCAAGCGGAATTAGGCATTGAAGCCTGCGCCGAATTAAGTATTCATGCAAATTGCACTTCGGCCTATAAAGCTGTTATGGTTGCAAATGATTTAATAAAAAATGGAAGATATAAAAATGCATTGGTGATTTCTTCCAGCATGTCTTCTTCAGAATTGCGAGCAGATTATTACAATCAGGAAATTGTAAAGAAAGAAGAACTTTTTTTGCGCTATTTCTTATGTGATGGCGCTGGAGCTCTTGTTTTCAAAGCCACGGATTCTCATACAGATGGACTGTTTCTCGAAAATGCTTACATCGAATCTATAGGCGGAAAAAAACCTTCTGCAATGCTCAATCACCGGCCTGCATATTGGATGAACCCAAAAGAAGAATATGAAAAGGGGTATCATCATATTTCCCAGATGTTTCAGGAGCAACTCCGCGAAAATTTCCATGATGCAGATGGTACCGTTTTCTTTAAAGGTTTAAAGAGGATGATTGATAAATATGAAATTGATTTAGGCAAACTAAAGTTCTTTCAAGTCAATTTTCCTTCAAAACATATATCAGAATTGATTATTGAAGAATGTGAAAGTCTTGGAATTAAAAAAGAGGCGCTCTATTCCAAAATATCAACAATGGGATATTTGGGGCCGCCAATGGTTTTTGTGTGCATTGATAAAATTTTCCGTGAAGAAAAACTTCAAAAAGGAGATCTTATTTTAAGTTTCGTTACTGAAGTCAGTAAATTCATGCAAGCCGGTTTTAGTCTTCAAAATTTGTAACTTTATATAAGTTTTGTATTTTTGTGTGTTCAAAAAGTGAATTTATTTTTTGAAAAACAAATGTCGGTGCAACCAAAATTTCAGGTTTGCTGTCATATTAACATAAAACCAAACCACAAAAACTCCCAACATGAAAAAAATTATTTTACTATCATTTGCAATCGCACTTTTTAGTTTTAAAGTTCAGGCTCAATACCTTCCAAACGCAAGTTTTGAAAATTGGACGATAAAAACACTTTATGAAGAGCCAACACCATTCACAACTACAAATCCACAGGCTTTTATGGGTATGCCAATGGGCAACGTAAAGAAATCCACGGATCATGTTACAGGTCTTTATTCAGCAAAATTAGAAACCGTTCAATTAGGAACCGATACTGTTCCTGGTATTTTGGTTTTAGGAACACCAGTGCCAGGTGGAATTCTTGGAGGAATTCCTTTTACAACCGATCCAGATTCTTTGCTTCTTAGAGCAAAATTTAATATTTTACCTAATGATACCGCTCGATTGGTTGTTTTTTTCAAAAATTCTGGAGGAATTATTGGAACTTGTGAAGCCAGTTTTATTGGCAGTCAACCAAATTTTACTTACTTCTCTTTCCCTTGTTATATTGGACCTTATACTGTTGATACCATTTCGATTGTAGCTGCAAGCTCTAATTTTGATTTTCCAAAAAAACCAGGTAGTTATATTTATTTTGATGATGTAAAATTTAAAAAAGGAGTGGCCACTATATCTTTTCCAAATGGGGATTTCGAAACTTGGACTCCAAGACTTAGCGAAGAACCTGATTTTTGGTCAACAACAAATTTTGGGTGTGTGGATCAATTAAATCCTGCAATTACAAAATCAACCGATCATTATGATGGAACATATTCAATAAAAGTTAAAAATTCTCCAAATTTATGGGGCGATAATTTGGCTTATGTTACGAATGGAATTATTGGGCAATCAGGTCCAACTGGTGGAGTTCCTGTTCCACAAAATCCAAGCATGTTGAGTGGTTATTATAAATACACTCCAGTAGGTTTGGATACAGCTTTTATTGGCGGATTCACAACGAGATATGATCTTGGAACTCATTCAACAATTAATGTTGAAACAGGGATGATTCCTTTGGTTGCTGCTGCTACCTGGACTTATTTCGAAATTCCAATCTCTTATAATAGTTTTCCAAATGTTGATACTGTAAATGTTTTATTTGCTTCGGGAAGTATGAACGCAGGGGCTTTGGGAAGTACACTTTATGTTGATGGTTTGACATTATCCTTTTTCCCAGTATCTGTGAATGAAATTGCTGACTCTAAACCTTTGGAGATGAATATTTTCCCAAATCCAGCAAACTGGTTGGTTCAAATTTCATTTAGTGCAGCAATTGAAGAAAATGGAATAATTAAAATCACCGATGCTTATGGCAGGGAAGTTTATAAAAAAGCATATTCTGGCAGCAATCCTAAAGAATCATTAACGTTGGATGTTTCTGCACTTTCAGCAGGATTGTATTTTGTAAAAATGGAAACACCGAAACGATCAGCAATATCGAAGTTGATAATAAAATAAATATAAAGCGGTTTGAATTTCAAACCGCTTTTTTTATTGTTTGATAAAATAGTTCTTTCTATTATAATGGTTTATTCACTAGTATTCCACTAATGGGGGACTTAAAAAACAAATTACTTTTAAAGCCTCGTAGAGGCGACATTTTGGTAAAAAGAATATAATTATAGATAAAAAGCCCCGTAGTGGGCGGCATTATAAAATAAACAATTTAATATTTGCCTTAAACTTCCTTCATTTCAATCCTCCGCTTATTCTTCTCAACTATATAAATCAGTAAAATAATTCCAGTGACCAAAATCAAACTTACAAAATCCATCATTACCCCTGAACTTCCAGTGCCAAGGTTATCAAGATTCAAATTTGCAGTACCATTAAAAGTTAAGTAAACACCAACAACTGCAATTGCATTATTGATAAAATGGGCAATAATCGGAACCCATAAAGTGCCCGACCAATAAAATAAATATCCAAATAAAATTCCCATCATCATTCTGGGTAAAAATCCATAGAATTGCATGTGAAATGCACTAAACAACATTGCTGAAAATATAATTGCAGCATGAATGTTTTTCGACCATTCGTGAAAAATTCGTAAGATTATTCCTCTAAAAAGAAATTCTTCTCCAAATGCAGGAATAACTGCAATCATGAAGAGGTTTAATAATAATCCACTGGTAGTATTTACATTTAAAAAGAGTTGAGTCATTTTACCTGCATCCTTTTCAGAAGCTTTCATCCAGTTTTCTATTCCGCTCATAAATTCTGGCAAACGAAGAAAACTGTTAATCTCAATCATTTTGTTAATTAAGGGAATTGCCGCAATTGTCAAAATTACCGAAAGTAGAATTGTAATAGTTTTTGGTTTTACTTTCAGTTTAAAAAAGCCGCCAATGCTTCTATTGGCCAGAAAAGCAAAAATAAGAGAAGGAATCACGAACATCCCTAACTGAGAAATAATTTGCATGTATTTTCCAATGGCAATAATCTCTGGAGATGTTGAATTCGCTAGGTTAGATAGGCTTTGTAAAATATTACTTCCAAAAATTGGAAAAGCAAGCAAAACTCCAATCATTAGCGTGAAAATTGTGCATGATAATACAATAATTCCTAACATAATTAACTTAAGAAAGGGAGTTTTATCGTGTAAAAAAGGTTTCTTTTTCATTGATTCTAAAAATTTGGAATGCAAAAGCGATAATATTTGGTAATTTTGCAGAAGTTTATATGTTTTTTAATTTTTGTTCTTTAGATTGCTTTGGTCGTGCCTTCACTTCGATAAACTCAGTGCAGCGCCTCGCAATGAAGTCATTGCGAATTCGCTAAATAGCGAATGAAGCAATCTCATATCAGAATATTATTTTTACGATTATAATAACGTGCAAAAGTACAATAAAAATAAAATCAATTGTTTAAAATAGGAAATATAGAATTACCTGAGAAAGCAATTTTCTTAGCACCAATGGAAGACATTACCGATCCTCCTTTTCGTGGTTTGTGTAAACAGTTTGGTGCTGATATGATGTACACTGAATTTATTTCTGCCGATGGATTGATTCGTGATGCTGTAAAAAGTGTAAAAAAACTTGATTTTCATGAAGAAGAACGTCCAGTTGGAATTCAGATTTTTGGAAGTCATATCGATTCCATGAAACTTGCTGCAGAGCTTGCAGAACAAAAAAATCCTGATTTAATTGACATCAATTTTGGTTGTCCCATAAAAAAAGTGGCTTCGAAAGGAGCAGGGGCTGGCATTTTAAATGACCTTCCCAAAATGATAAAAATGACGGAAGAAGTTGTAAAAGCGACAAAGCTTCCGGTTACTGTAAAGACAAGATTGGGCTGGGATGAGAATTCTAAAAATATTGTAGAGATTGCCGAACGACTTCAGGATGTCGGAATTAAAGCAATCACCATTCATGGAAGAACAAAAGCGCAGATGTATCGGGGAGAGGCGGACTGGACTTTGATTGGAAAAGTAAAAGAAAATCAAAGAATGATGATTCCAGTAATTGGCAACGGAGATATTGATAGTGGCTTAAAAGCAAAATTGATGTTCGACAACTATAATGTGGATGCGGTAATGATTGGTAGAGCAACCATCGGAAATCCATGGATTTTCAGAGAGGTAAAACATTTTTTAAAAACTGGCGAAACCTTGCCTTTGCCAACCATCAATGAAAGAATTGAAATTTGCAAATCACATCTTGATAAATCAGTTGGATGGAAAGGCGATTTAATTGGCGTTTTAGAAATGCGACAACATTATGGAACCTATTTTAAAGGAATTCCTAATTTCAAACCTTATCGTATGAAATTGGTAACATCAAACAGCATTAATGATATTCATGAAATACTAGCTGAAATAGAAACCGTTTTCGGGATTAAAGAATAATTAGGAAGTCTGATTTTTTAATATCTCAATCGAAAGTCGTCATTGCGAGCACGAGGAACGAAGTGAGAAGCAATCTAATTTTGGATGCAATCCTTGATTGAGATCGCTTCTCCGCAAAAAGGCGGATCGCGATGACGATAGAAAGAATTAAGAACTATTTTATTTGCATTTATGCTTTTCGAGAAAGTTATACGAAGAATACTGTGTGAAATAATAAATTGAATTATTCCTCAAATTTCCCAAAAGTCTTCGATAAAAACCTATGAAAACCATGAATTCCGCCTACAGGCTCCAGATACATAAATGCACATTTCCCAGAAACAAAAGGAATATTTCCTTGTTCTAATAATTTGAGTAATTGCTCTGATTCTGTATTTTGTTGAATCCATATTTTATGAATTCCTTTTTCAATAGCAACTTTAACAAACGTATCAACATCAATTATTTTTTTCATAATAATTAAGGTTTTTACATTTTCTGGTAAGGAAGCAAGGTCTTTATAGCAAAGATCTTCATTAATTTTTTCAGCTTTTGGGTTTACCGGAACTACTTCAAATCCTTTTTTCTTAAATCCCTTATAAACCATTCTGCTGAAATGTTTTTCGTTTCTGGAGACACCAATAATTCCGATGGTTTTCTCATTAAAAAAATCCCGAATTTTTTCTTTTGAAGTGTTCATAATTTCTTGTTTTTTTAATTCTTTAGATAGAAACATACTGGGCTTTTGGCACTGAGCGGAGTCGAAGTGCAGCCCAAAATAGCTATCTATTTGATATAATTAATAAATATATTTTCCATTTTCAAACAAATCCAGAATGCTTTCTTTTTTTTCTAATAAATAGGCCTTGATTCCTAACTTCTTTGCGGTTTCAATATGCTGGATGGAATCATCAATAAATAAAGTTTCAGCAGGAATAATACTGGCATCATTTAAAACGTGTAAAAATATTTCCTCATCAGGTTTCCGCATATGAAGATTGAATGAGAAAAATTCCTTTTCAAATAAATCAGCCAGAGAAGAGATTTGATGCTCTTTTCGTAAATTCTTGGTATAGACCTTATAATGAATAATATTGCTATTGCTTAAAAGAAAAGTCCTGTAATTGCTTTTTAGGTTTTCTAATAAGATGATTCTTTCTTTTGGTAAGTCAAGGAGCATGGAGTTCCAGGCAAAATCAATTTCTTCATCAGAGACAGTGTGATTAAAAGAAGCTTTTAGTTCTTTTCTGAATTCCTCTGGAGAAATGAGTCCTTTTTCGAAACCATCAAAAAGAAAATTTTGTTTTGCTTGTGAATAAAGTTCACTAAAATTAGGAAGACCGATTTTGCTAAAAGCAATCTCAGTCAGTTGGTAGTTGATGTTTAGGACGACTCCACCTAGATCAAAAATGATATTTTTAAGATTCATGAATTTATTTTAAAAAGCGCTTGTATATTTGCTTACAAATATGTAAAATTGCACTCTCAATTCCAACAGGGAAAAAGAAAAAATTCGATTCGTCGAAGGGCCTATAGCTCAGTTGGTTAGAGCACCTGACTCATAATCAGGTGGTCCCTGGTTCAAGTCCAGGTGGGCCCACAAA
This sequence comes from Bacteroidota bacterium, assembly GCA_013377115.1. Classification (GTDB taxonomy): domain Bacteria; phylum Bacteroidota; class Bacteroidia; order Bacteroidales; family CG2-30-32-10; genus Cfx2-01. The sequence continues at coordinate 36,423 of JACAAW010000015.1, forward strand.
AAGAACCTTGCAATCAATAAGTTGCAAGGTTTTCTTTTTTCTGACATTTTCAAAATCTTGCTTTTTTATCAATATTTGCATGAAAAAATGGCAAATTACATGCAAATTAATTCTTTAATTGGGCGAAGCATTTGCCCCGTTATTTAATGCACATAGTCATTCAGAACGAAGTGAAGAATCCAATAACGAGTTGAAGGTTTTGATGCACATTGTCATTCAGAACGCAGTGAAGAATCCCTTTTCGCAACGAAAAACGCTGTTCCAATTATTTGTAAAACAATATAAATAAATCAAACTTTTGTTGGGCGAAGCATTTGCTTCGTCCCTAACCGTAAATTATCTGCACCCCAAACCCTAAAACAAAAAAAAGCCCCCACCTCACAGCAGGGACCTTCAATCATTCACAAATTCACCATTTAACTAATAACCAAATAAC
>JACAAW010000150.1 GCA_013377115.1 Bacteroidota bacterium
GGAGCCAAAATAACTTTCGTCCCAACCTTCAACAAAATCATTGAATTCGTCTTCAGGAATATTAGTATGTTTTAATTCTACTGAAGTTCCTTGTTTATGATCGTGTAATAGAATTGTAACAATTGATTCTTCGGCTTGTCCATCAAAATACCATTGTTGAACAATTTTCTTGCTTTCTACAAATTCGATGTTTTTTCCAACAATACTTTCACCCCAAAGTGAGAATTCCGAACCCAGTTCTGTCGACATTTTAGCCTCTTCGCCAGTCCACAATAAAATTGTTGTTGGGTTTGTTAATGCCAAATATACCTCTTCTGGAGGTACTGGAATGATATAATATTTTTTGAAGTCCTTCATATGCTGTTTTTGTTTAGTAAAATGAATTAAATTTTTTCTAAGCCTGCAGACTTCATCCAGCCCACACTGCCATTTGCAATTTTTATTTCGTACCAATCACCAATATCATCTGTTACTTTTACTTTGGTGCCTTCGTGAATTACAAAAATATCGGTACTGTTTTCATCTGGTGAACTTTTTACACTTACAGTTGGGTTAAAAATGATGGCTTCTGAATTACTACCAGCAAAATCCTTTTGCTGACCGGCCATTGCGAAGAAAAAGAGTGTAAAGAAAAAACTAAAAATTCCCAAATAAAAAGCTGATTTTCTATAAAAAACGGAGTTTGCCAATAGATAAACTGCCGCAATAATAAAGAAAATAAAAAAACTAATGATACACAAAACTGCCCAAGTATTTGAAGGGAAAAAATTAACCAGAGAATTCCACCAACGTTTTAGAAAGAAATCAGGAACTGCTTCTATTTTATCAACAATTTTATTATTGACAACTTTTAAATTATAGTTTACATTTTCATCGTTGGGTTTTAACTTATTCGCTTTTTCATAAAATAGGATAGAAGAGGGGTAATTATTTACCTTGAAATAGGAACTAGCCAAATTATAATACAAATCAAAAGAAGCATATCCAGATTTAATAATTTTCTGATAAAGCTCAATGGCATTGTTGTATTGGCCTGTGGAATATTCTTTATTTGCATTGCTTAAAAGCGTGGCATTGTCTTCCGCAAAAAGAAAACTTGATGACAAAAAGAAAGCAATTATGAAAACGATTTTTTTCATTTTTTCTATTTTAATTCTTTCTCAATTTTACTAATAATATCAAATGCTTCATTATAAATATCAGCCAAAACTGTTGAGTTATCTGCTGGTGCAAAACGAGCAAATTCACAATTGTTTATGGTTTCGATAAATGCTTTACTTGTTTCTGGATTTACATTTTTCAATTGAAGTGCATTTTCAACACTTTCTTTTGAAAGGTCTGCAACTGGAATACCGAGTTTATCACTTAAATATCCCCAAAGTGCCTTGAAAATTTCATCTAAAAAAGCCTCTTTTTTGTTTTCTGATAAAAATTGTTGTGCTAATTTTAATCTCTTCATTGAAACCTTCGTTGCTTTTTTATTCTTCATGAGTTGCACGTCACTTCTGAGCTTCAATTGTTTTCTTGCAATTACAATAAAAGCAATGAAAAGTAACAATGGCAATAAAAACAGGGCCCAGAATAATCCAGAGCCAAAAAAGAAGGATCCAATTTTTTCGAGTTTTGTATTTTGTGTTTTACTGAATCGAATGTCGCTTCCAATATATTTTACATCTTCTTGATTGACGCCACTTGTTGTAATGTTTGAACCTCCAGCACCTTTTGCAACATTTAGAACGTATTCAGGGGAAGTTAAGGTTACATAGGCTCTTTTGTTTAAATCGTAATAGCTAAAATTGACAGGTTTTATTTTAAACTGACCTGAGTTTCTTGGAATGATTAAGTATTCAAAAGTTCTGGAGCCTGAAACACCTGCTGCATTCGATACTATTTTATCGTTAGTTTTTGGATCGTAGGTTTCTAAATCGGGAGGAAATTCAATGTTTAAATTGTCAATCAATTTCAAATTTCCTTTTCCTGAAATAGTGAATTTCAAATTTACAGGTTCATTTGCTTTAACTTGGGTTTGGTCAATACTTGAATTAAAAGTGAAACTTCCAACTGCATTTTTAAAGTCATTTGGTTTATTATTATCTGGTAATGGCCTAACAGAAATATTAAGGATATTTGATTTCAGTTTTTTCTTTACATTTTGATAGGAATCAAAAAAATTGTTTCCGAAAAAAGGATCATTAAAAAATGAATCAAAAATATTACCAGCCGATTTTGACTTGGTTTTGACTTGGGCGACACATTCCACTTCGAGAGGTTGAACTGTTAGATTTCCACTTTTTTGTGGAAACAATGCAATTTTGCGAATTTCTGCAACTGTATAATTCTGGCCATTAATTACCTCAGTAGATTGTTTGGCATTATCGCCTTCTTTTAATAAATCTTGCGACCAAAAACCGGCATAGGCAGAAAGTTTATTAATAGCAAATTGAGAAACATTAACTCTTGTATATATTTTATAAGTGACCAAGATTTGTTCTCCTTGAAGTGGATTTTGTTTATCAGCATATGCTCGGATAAAAATATCTTCGCCACCACTCGAAGCGGCAGGATTTGTTTTTGTGTTCTGCTGTCCAGTATTGTTGTTTCCATTATTCTTTGCTGTACCATTCACAGCTTCAATAACGATTGATGGAGAACTCACCCATTGATTGTTGACATAAGCATTTGCTGGGTCAATGGTAATCTTGCCAGTTTTTGTGGGAACTAATTGATAAGTCCATTTTGTTTCTTCATCACCACTTTGAACGAGTTTTCCGTTTACAACAACTGTCATTCCGCCACCAGAAGATTGATATTGTCCAAGAATTTGAAAATTAGCAAAAGTAGGACGAATAAATTTGGAAGCGTTTCCTCCAGTCAAGGTATAAGTAACCTGAATTGATGAATTGAGTGCAACAGTTTTTGAATTGGCTGAAACCGTCAACTTTGCACTTTGCGAAAAGGCATTCACTGATGCAAAGCACAGAATTATTAAAGCTTGAATAAATAATATTATCTTTTTCATTGTAAAATAAAACATTGCAAAATTACCAATCTTTTTCGGGTTTCACATTACCGCCTCTTGCTTGTTTTTTCAATTTATCCTGAACTTTCTTTTCTTCATTATTTAAAGCATCAAGCATTCTCTTTGCATCTTCCTTCGACATTTTATCATTTTGCTGTTGTTGCTGTTTTTGCTCTTTATCCTTATCTTTTTTATCGTCAGGTTTTGGCTGATTTTCTTTTTGTTTATCCTTATTCTTATCCTCTTTATTGTCTTGTTTGTTTTGTTGCTGCTGTTGCTGTTGTTTTTGTTGTTGAGCTATTTTCTTTTGAGCATAAGCTAAATTATATTTTGTGTCGGCGTCAGTTGAATTATTTCTAAGAGCATTTTTATATGCATTTACACTTTCATTGTATTTTTTTGATTCCAAATAAGAATTCCCAAGATTATGATAAACTCTGGATTTTGTGTACTTATCTGCCTCTAATTCTGATAATTCCTGATACACTTTTGACGCCTCTTCGTATTTTTTTTGTTTGTACAATGAATTACCAAGGTTGTATTTACTTTTATAGCTGTCCTTATATTTATCTAATGCTTTTCTATAGTCTATTTCGGCTTCCTTGAATTTTCCTTCTTCATAAAGTTTATTCGCTTTCCTAACCATTTTAGCTTCAACCTGAGCTTTGGTTGAAAATGAAATACATAGAAATATGAAAACGAAAGATAAAACTTTCATCGTGAAATGTTTTTTTGTTAAACCGGCACTAATCATCATTTTTATTCAATTTAATAATGCTTGTTTATGAAATTTTAATTCCTTTTTCAAAAATTTTGAGTTTACCAAACCAAATACTTTTCTTTTCGGAAAGCATTAACTCAAATACTATTAGAAGAAAACTCATGAAAATAAAATATTGAAAACGACCTTCGTATTCTGTGAAGGTTTTTGCATCAAATTCGGTTTTCTCCATTTTGTTAACTTCATCAAAAACGGTATTTAAACCTGCTTCAGTATTGGTTGCTCTTACATAAATTCCTTTCCCGGCAGCTGCAATTTGTTGAAGCATGGTTTCGTTTAATTTTGTAATAATCGTATTTCCTTCTCTGTCTTTTTTATAATCAACACCACCATTATTATTTTGAAGTGGAATTGGAGCACCTTCAGGAAGTCCCATTCCAATGGTGTGAACTATAATTCCTTTGTCTGCTGCAGCTTTTGAAGCAGTAATCGCATCATCTTCATGATTTTCACCATCAGTAATTACAATAATTGCTTTGTTTGTTTTACTTTCCTTGGGAAATGAATTTACAGATTGTTCAATTGCTGCTCCAATTGCCGTTCCTTGAACAGGGATCATTCCTGGACTAATATTCTCAAGATACATTTTTGCAGCATAATAATCTGGTGTAATTGGAAGTTGTGTGTATGCTTTTCCAGCAAAAACTATGATGCCAATTTTGTCATTGTCAAATTTATCAATTAGTTTAGAAATGGCTTGTTTGGCTCTTTCCAATCGATTTGGCTTGATGTCTTCTGCCATCATACTGTTGGAAACATCGAGAGCAATAATTAATTCAACACCTTTCCGTTTTGCTTTTTCTAATTTGGAGCCAATTTGAGGGTTTGCCAATCCAATTACCAGGAAAAAATATGCAAATAAAAGTAAGATGAATTTAAATACTTGACGAGTAGAAGAAAAATCAGGCATTAATTGGGTGATAATAGAAATATCACCGTACTTTTTAAGCGATTTCTTTTTCCACTGCAATACCAGTATATACAAAAGGATAAACACTGGAATCAGTGCTAAACCAAATAGATAAAATTTATTTTCAAATCGATACATTTTCTGATTCTAATTTTATGGTATGCTTTTAAAAACGGTATTTCTTAAAGTAATTTCTGAAATTAATAAAATGATTGCTATCAATACAAACCAGAAAAATTCTTCTGTTTTTCTTTTAAATTCAGTAACATCAATTTTTGATTTTTCGAGTTTGTCAATTTCTTTGTAAATTTCCTGAAGCTTCTCTTTATCTGTTGCTCTAAAGTATTTTCCATTTGTAGTTTCAGCTATTTGCTGAAGCAAAGGTTCGTCTATTTGGACTTCAATATTTTGATATTGGGTTCCAAAAGGAGTTTTAAATGGGTAAGGAGCCATCCCCTTTTTCCCAACACCAATGGTATAAACTCTAACTCCAAATAATTTTGCTGCTTCAGCTGCAGAAATTGGATCCATCGAACCTTTGTTATTGATTCCGTCTGTCAACAATATTACCACTTTGCTAATGGCTTTACTTCCGCGAAGTCTGTTTACTGCAGTTGCCAATCCGTCACCCATGGCGGTTCCATCTTCTATCATTCCGCTTTCAACTTGGTCGAATAAATTCCTGAGAATTGCATGATCGGTAGTTAACGGACATTGAGTAAAGCATTCGCCACTAAAAACAACCAAACCAATTCTGTCGGTTGGTCTTCCTTCAATAAATTCGCTTGCAACTTCTTTGGATGCAGCTAGTCTGTTAGGTTTGAAATCTTCTGCGAGCATACTTCCCGAAATATCCAACGCCATAACAATGTCAATTCCTTCAATAGAAATATCTTGTTTGCTACTGCTTGATTGTGGTCGAGCTAAAGCGATAATGATGAAAAATACAGCCAGGCAGCGAAGAATAAACAATACTATTCTGAATTTTTGTCTTGGTGTTTGGGGAATATTCGATATGCTTTTTACCGTCGAAACTTGCAAGTCTGCATTTTGATTTCGTTGAGTAAATAAATACCAAGCCACCATCAATGGAATAATTGCAAGCAATCCAAAAAACTCAGGTCGATAAAAATGAATTCCAGTTAACATCGCTTTTAATTATTTATTTCATTAACATTATTTGACTTTGCTGGTATGGTTCCATTAACAAATTCAACGGCATAATTTAAACTCAAATCGTGCTCGGAAGGCAATGGCTGAGATTTTGCGAATTTTACCAAATCTGCAGTGAAAAGAATATTTCGCATTTTTGTTTTGCTTTCTTCTGTAATATTTTGAGGTTTTAATGCTGCAATAATTTCATCAGAAGTCATTTCCATTGCATAAATTCCGAATTGTTTTTCAATATAAATCCTTAAAATATCTGTGAGGAAAGTATGGTAGTCTTTAACTTTTCCGCTTTGCCATAGTTTTTGATTTCGAAGTTTCTCAAGTTCTTCTAAGGCAATAATATGTGCTGGAATTTTGGGTTTCTCTGGCAATGTAAATAATGGTTTGTTTTTACGACGTCTCATAATATACCAGAAAATAAGCAATGAAACCAAAATGGCTGCCACTCCAACAAGAATGTATGGTAAAATTTCTTCGAATGTGAGTGGTGCACTCATAATTCCCTTCAAATCTTTTATAGCTTTGGTGGTATCAACTGCAACAGTTTGCACATGGAACAATAAGGAATCGGTTAAAATTTCAAATTTTGTGGTGTCGTTGGGCTTAAAATATCCAAATACAAAAGGTGGAATTACATAATTTCCCGAATCAAAAGAAGTGATTCTTAAAGTTTGACTTAAAGTTAAGAATTTTTTATCGCTCGACACAGTAGAATCGAATTTTGAACGACTGACCACTTCAACGCTTTGAGTTAAAGTGTCAGTAAAATCAGCCCAATTAATTCTGCTGTTTACTGGGAAAGTAAATTGAAGTTTTAAATTAACTTGATCACCAATCGCAATTTTATTGGTGTCAATTTTTGAACTTGCTTTATAGTTTTGTGCAATGGAGTTTGAAAATGCACCAAGCACAATAATCAAAATAAGTAAAACTGAATATTTTTTAAAGTCATTTCCAAAAAATCTTAAAACGTCATTGAGAGTGGGGTACGAACGACGCAATCTCGTTTTTGAATAGATTGCTTCCCACTTCGTGCCTTGTGGTTCGCAATGACGATTACAACTTAAATTTGAGATGTTCATAACATTATCCATCATGATTTTATTTTCCACCTCTCTTTTTAAACAGATTAATCAATGGTCTTACGTAATCCATGTCAGTGCTGATTTCAACAAGATCCACACCTGATTTATTACAAAGCGTTTTTACATAGGATTCGTTTTTCTTCCAAAAGTTAGCATATGCATTTCTTACTCTTTCAGTTGATGTATCAAGCCAAACCGATTTGCCAGTTTCTGCATCTTTAACTTTCATCAAGCCTAAATTGGGTAAAAACGATTCTCTTTCGTCATGAATTCTAACTGCTACCAAATCGTGTTTGTTATTTGCAATTTTCATTGCATTATCGAAATTCTCGTCAATAAAGTCAGAAATAATAAAAGCAGTGCATCTTTTTTTAATTACATTGGTGAAATATCTCAATGCTTCGGTGATATTGGTTCCAGTTCCTTCTGCTTTGAAATCAATTAATTCGCGAATAATTCTTAAAATATGTGTTGTTCCTTTTTTAGGTGGAATAAATTTTTCGATTCTATCGCTAAAAAATATCACCCCAACTTTATCATTATTATTGATCGCTGAAAATGCTAAAACTGCTGAAAGTTCAGTCATTACTTCTGATTTGAGCATTTTTTTTGTGCCAAAAACATTTGATTTACTCACATCAACAATCAACATCACTGTCATTTCCCGTTCTTCCTCGAAAACTTTAACATATGGATGGTTGAAACGTGCAGTTACGTTCCAATCAATTGACCGAACATCATCACCAAATTGATATTCCCGAACTTCACTAAAAGCCATACCTCTTCCTTTAAAAGCCGTATGATATTGTCCGGAGAAAATTTGGTTGGACAAACCACGGGTTTTTATTTCAATCTTTCTGACTTTTTTAATTAAATCTGATGTTTCCATTGTGATTGAGAAAGTGGTGTCTTTGGTTAAGGAACTTCAACAGTATTTAAAATTTCATTAATGATTTCTTCAGAAGTGATATTTTCGGCTTCCGCTTCGTAGGTTAGACCAATTCTATGACGAAGAACATCATTACATACTGCTCTAACATCTTCAGGAATAACATAACCTCTTCTTTTAATAAATGCGTATGCTTTCGATGCCAATGCTAAATTGATGCTTGCTCTAGGTGAACCACCATAGCTAATTAAGTTTTTGAATTTATCTAATTTATACTCACTTGGAAATCTGGTGGCAAATACGATATCGGTAATATAGTTTTCAATTTTTTCGTCAATATACACTTCTCTAACAACGCTTCTGGCTTTCTGGATATCCTCAGTTTTTAAAATTGGATTTGTGGTAGCTGTGACGTTGCTGATATTTTGACGAATAATTGCTTTTTCTTCTTCTTTTGTTGGATAACCTATTACAACTTTTAACATGAAACGGTCAACCTGAGCTTCTGGTAAGGGATAAGTTCCTTCTTGCTCGATTGGGTTTTCAGTTGCCAAAACTAGGAACGGCTCAGGTAATGCATAAGTTTGAGTTCCGATGGTAACTTGACGTTCTTGCATGGCCTCAAGCAAAGCACTTTGAACCTTTGCAGGAGAACGGTTTATTTCATCAGCCAAAATAAAGTTGGCGAAAATTGGACCTTTTCTCACGTTAAATTCTTCTTTTTTCTGACTGTAAATCATGGTACCAATTAAATCTGCAGGAAGTAAATCAGGAGTAAATTGAATTCTACTAAAATCTGCTTTAATGGTATTGGCTAAAGATTTAATCGCCAGTGTTTTCGCAAGACCAGGAACACCTTCTAATAAGATGTGACCGTTTGAAAGTAAACCAATTAATAATCGTTCGATCATGTGTTTTTGTCCAACGATTACTTTGTGCATTTCCATTGTGATCATATCTACAAATGCACTTTCGAGCTGTATGCGCTCATTTAGTTCTCTAATATCAATTGTTTCTGCCATAGTTTGATGAATGATGAATTTCGTCACAAAAGTAACATATTCATTAAATTTAAGTCAATCTGTTTTCGTTAAAAAATGTTAATCAAACTTGTTAAAAAGTGTTAACTGTCATGGGTTTATTCCTTTTAATAATATGTTAAAAATCAGTCTTGAGGGTTGAATTTTAATTCAGGTTAGTGATAAATTAAAAAAAGTTATTTAAACAAAATTTAATTTTTAAACAACAGATATAGAGTGAATTAGAAAATATTTTAAAAAATAGATAAATC
>JACAAW010000151.1 GCA_013377115.1 Bacteroidota bacterium
CAATAAGTTCCATTTATGCAGATAATATGGAAAGTATTTATTTGCTCCGAAAAACTGTTGCTGATATTAAAGGGATTGAGATTCCTTGGTACAGCCTAGCATTTGCTAAAGATTCCACTCGACTATTCTCCGGTAAACCAGAAAGAGTTTTTGGTGATTTGGATTATTACATCAACACCAATTCGAATATTACCATCAACATTAGAGATAAAAAAGGAATTCTAGTAAAAACGCTGGTTAAAGGCGACTCCAAAGGACCGGGAAATTATCAATATAAATTAAGTTTAAATGTTTTGGGCTGGCCAAAAGGCGAATACACCATTTATGTATTTCAGGATTATTCTAATTTGAATATTAAGAAGACATTTGTGTTGTAAATATTAATGGTCGCTGAGGCTCTCGAAGTGACCATCGAATATTTTCGAAGTATTGGTGGTGGCTTCGAGAGCATTTTGACAGGCTCAATGACCTCCTCAGCCACTATAATTTCTGGACACTGAGCGCAGCCGAAGTGCCCGGTGAAAAAAACCCGCAGCTCCGACACTTCGACTGCGCTCAGTGTCCCTTGCTCTCGAAACGTCCGGTTTACAATAAATTCCGATTGTCATTCAGAGCAAAGAGAAGAATCCATTTTTATTTACAAATTTATTTTTAAAGAATTCCGTAAACTATGGAATAAGACATGGTCCAACATACATTCTTTTGACTTCATCTTTTTCATCAAATAAAAATAATATTTCGATCGTTTTACAAAAACCATAACAGTATTCTTGGTTCTTTATAAAAAAAATATCAACTCTAATTAGTCTGTTTTTATATTCTGAAAAAACTAATTTCAGTTCGGAATTTTTATTAGATGAAAGCGAACTTAATTGTATCATTTCTTTTTTTTCGGTGGAAGAAAAATATTCAATTTCACTTTCAGAATAACCGATATATTTTAAGTTCTTTTCAAAAGCACCTAGGGATAATGGATAATAAAATGGGAAGACATCAAATTGTAATTTGCCTTTTTTATAATATTTAAATCTGATTTTCAAATTGTTTCTTGGCCAAATTAATTTGCAATCAAGAAGCGCACTTTTAATCCTTTTATCTTTTTTTAAATAATTTACTGCATTAAAATAGGCTTTGTTTAATTCCTGAGATTTTACAATAAACCCATTAGAAAAGATAAATAAAATTAAAAATATTTTTTTCATGTGATTTACAGTTCAATATAATTTATACTCTCCAAGTTTTTGTTTTCTAAATCGGTATAATAAAATATTTTATTTTCTTGAATTCTGCTTAATAAAATTAAATCCTTTTTTTTACCAAATACTTTACTTTTTTTTGTTTTTATATCAATTATTGTAATAATAAATTTCTTAGAAAAAAAATGTTTTAATAATTGTGGAATAATAATTTTATTTTCAAACAATAACGAAGGGCCACCAAAATAGATGTTTTCTAACAATGGTTGATTATTCAATAAAAGGAATCCCACAAGAGGACCACCTTGACAAATTTCAACAAGATTATAATACGAAACTATTGAATCCTCAATATTGAATTGAGTAATAAAATTATAAGGATCTATTTTCAAAATTTAATATTATTAAAGAAATACTCCGATATTTTTTTGCTTTTATGTTTTGAAGAAGAGACATGAGCTGCCGAGAAACTAAGACTTTTCTCTTCATCCAACAAATATAATACTCGAATGTATCGCTTTTTTGCAAAAGGTTGAAGCAAATAATTAATTCGTTTAAGTTTTGATAAATCGTAATAAACTATTTCTGTATAAAATCCCTTAAAGCCATTCTTTTCAATAAAAATGAAAGTTTTTATTTTCTCGTTTTCATATTTACAGACTTCACAATTTTTTAAATTATTCAATAAATGATAAAGTTTTGTGGAATCCGTGTTCGTAAAAGGCAATCGAGTGTGAAAATCTAAAGTAACGGACCAATTTCCTTTTTTTGTTGGGCTATAGTATAGTTCTGATCTGATTTTATAGGAATTAGTTGTGTCTAATTTTAAACTTTTAATATCCACGAAATAAGTGCTGTAATTAACGGATGTGACACCTGGGGCAAATCCTGTGTCAATACTATTACTCACATTTGTATTGATTGGCATTTTAAAAGTGAAACCTCCTTTTGTGGAATGAAAGACTTTCCATGATGTTGTATCACCCGGAATTAGCATTAAAAGGGAAAAAATAATATTAATCATAAATTTTTTTTTTCATATTTATATAATTTCCTGACTCACAATTATTGGAAATTTCTCTTTGGCTTATCAAAAACAACCATCCACAAACGTCTTCACAGCATACAAAGTTTTTTCTCTTGCTTCCATATACCCCATATGCGCCACATCTTCCAATAAAACAGCAACGCAATCTTTTGGTAAGGCAATTTGCTCAATCACTTTGTCAAAAGGAACTCTGGTGTCTTGCTTCCCTGCAATAAAAAGTATGGGAACTTTTAGTTTTCTTAAAATTTCACATTGGTCTTTTCTGTCGCGCATTCCAAGCTGTGATGCGATAATGCTTTCTTTGGTCATCCTACTTCCTTCTTCCACCAATTCTTTGATTTCAGATTTTAAGCGTTCGCGATGTTCGGGAGCAAATAAATCTGGAATAAATTGCATGATGAAACCGATGTGATTGGTTTTGATAAATTCCACGACTTTTAATCGGTTTGCTTTCCCTTCTGCATTGTCTGGTAATGCTGACGAATGGAACAATCCCATTCCGGAAAGATGTTCAGGAAATTTCTCAGCAAAAGAAAGCGTCACATAACCGCCCATCGAATGGCCAATCATCACTGACTTTTCAATATTTAAATGATTTAAAACCGCTTTCACACATTCAGCCATTAATTCCATAGTATGAATTTCATTAACACAATCGCTATTTCCGTGACCAGGCAAATCAATACAAACTACCTGATGTGTTTTGCTCAATTGCTCAGAAAAATGATTCCAGATGTTCATCGATTCCGTAAATCCATGAAGCAAAACTATGGTATCCCCTTTACCAAGAACGCCAAAATTAATTTTGGCGTTCTTGAATTCTATAAAATCTTGCATTTTATATTTATGATTTTTGACAACTTATTTTGCCATTAAAGCTTCAATTTCTTCTACTTCGATTGGAATGTTTCTCATCAAATCAAAAGGACCGTTTTCAGTAACTAAAATGTCGTTTTCGATACGAATTCCGATTCCTTCTTCTGGAATATAGATTCCTGGCTCGCAAGAGAAAACCATTCCGGCGCGCATTGGTTCTTGTTTGCTTCCAACATCATGAACGTCTAAGCCCATGAAATGAGAAGTTCCGTGCATATAATACTGGAAGAATCTTGGTTTTGCTGGATCTTGATTTTTTACGTCTTCCTCAGTAAATAATCCCAAACTAATTAATTCCTTTTCCATCACTTTACAAACTTCTGCATGGTAAGCATCAACAGTATTTCCAACAACCAACATTTTGGTTGCAGCACGTAATACTCTTAAACAAGCATTGTAAACGTCTTTTTGACGTGGGCTGAATTTTCCATTTACAGGAATTGTACGAGAAAGGTCACCAGCATAGTTTGCATATTCAGCACCAAAATCGAGTAAAATCAAATCACCATCTTTACATTCTTTATTGTTTTCGACATAATGAAGAACGCAAGCGCTTTTTCCAGAAGCAATAATTGGATTGTAAGAATGTCCGTTTGCTCTGTTTCTAATAAATTCGCTAACAATTTCGGCTTCAACTTCGTATTCCATAACACCAGGTTTTACGAAATTCAAAACTCTTCTAAAACCTTTTTCAGTGATATCGCATGCAGTTTGCATTAAATCCACTTCAATTTTATGTTTGGTAGTTCTTAAATTGGTGATAATTGGAGCAGCTCTCAATGCAACGTGTCCAGGAAATTTCTTTTTCAAATCTTCGGCAAAACGCAAATCTCTGTAAGGAACCACATTTGAATAACGAATATTTTCATTTGAGTTTAAATATACATTGTCAGAAGTTGACATCACTTCTTTTAAGACAGCTTCAAAACTATCTAACCAAAGTACTGTTTTTACACCAGAGGTTGTAGTTGCTTCTTCTTTGGTGTATTTATGACCATACCAAACTTCAATAAGTTCGCTGGTTTCAACTAAAAAAAGAACCTCGCGAAATTTAGGATTTGGACAGTTTGGTGCTAAAAGTAAAATACTTTTTTCTTGGTCGATTCCTGTCATATAGAAAAAGTCGGAACTTTGTCTGAATAAAAAATCTTGGTCACCATTCCTAGGCATTTCGTCGTTTGAATTTAAAATTGCCACAGAACTTTGTTTCATTTGTTTGCGAAAATTGTCCCGATTAATGATGAACAATTCCGGATTTATTGGTAAGTATTTCATATTAAATTAATTAAAAGTTTTATTAATTTTATTTGATTATTAATTTGATTATTAAATATTAAAATATATTTTTGCTTTTCTTAATACAAATAAACTAAATTTTATTGAATAAATTAAAATCATTCATATAATTTTTTGAAAAAATAAAAGCTATGAACAATAAAATTCTTGAATTTTCTTCCATCAGCAAGAAAGTTTTTATGGCACTTGCCGGATTGTTTTTAATCGTGTTTTTGTTAGTGCATTTAACGATAAATTTATTTTTATTGTTAGGTGATGGTGGCAAGTTATTTACTGCTTCGGCTCATTTTATGAGTACGAATCCTGTTATTAAAATTTTTGAAGTATTCCTTTTTGGAGGATTCATTCTTCATATAATAATTGGGATTTTGCTAACATTAAAAAACTGGGCATCTCGTCCTGTTGGTTACAATCAAAGCAATAAATCAAAAACTGCTTTCTTTTCAAAATATATGATTTGGACAGGTTTAATTGTATTTACTTTTTTAGCAATTCACATGATGAATTTCTATTTTGTGAAATTAGGATTGGTTCAACCTCCTGATGGCGTTGGAAAACATGAATTCTACCAAATGACGATTTTACTTTTTAGTAATAAAGTTTACTCTTCTATTTATATCGTATTGCTTATCATACTTGGCTTCCATTTAAATCATGCATTTAAAGCGGCATTTCAAACACTTGGATTAAACCACAATAAATATAATTGCACTATTGGATTTTTAGGAACAGCCTATTCAATAATTGTTGCAGGTGGTTTTATTATTATTCCAATTTATTTCATGTTCTTTTTCTAAACGAATTTTAACAAAAATATCAACCGATATATGTCAAAAATAGAATCAAAAATTCCCGATGGACCAATTGCTGAAAAATGGTCGAATTTTAAATCACATTGCAAACTTGTAAATCCTTCTAACAAAAGAAAAATTGATATTATTGTTGTTGGAACAGGTCTTGCTGGTGCTTCTGCTGCTGCATCATTAGGCGAATTAGGATATAATGTTAAGATCTTCTGTTATCAAGATAGTCCTAGAAGAGCTCATAGTATTGCTGCACAAGGTGGTATCAATGCTGCAAAAAATTATCAAAATGATGGCGACAGCGTTTTCAGATTGTTCTATGACACTGTTAAAGGTGGCGATTATAGAGCTAGAGAAGCAAACGTTTATAGATTAGCTGAAGTTAGTAATAGCATCATCGATCAATGTGTTGCTCAAGGTGTTCCTTTTGCACGTGATTATGGTGGATTATTAGACAATCGTTCTTTCGGAGGTGCTCAAGTTTCGAGGACTTTCTATGCTCGTGGTCAAACTGGACAACAATTATTATTAGGTGCATACAGTACTTTAAGTCGTCAGATTAAAAAAGGAACTGTAAAAATGTATAACCGTCGCGACGTCCTTGATGTAGTTGTAGTTGATGGAAAAGCAAGAGGTGTAATTACCAGAAACCTTACAACTGGCGAAATTGAAAAACATTTCGGACATGCAGTAGTTTTGGCTACAGGCGGTTACGGAAACGTATTCTTCCTTTCTACAAATGCAATGGGTTCAAATGTAACTCCAGCTTGGGCGGCATATAAAAAAGGCGCCTTCTTCGGAAACCCTTGTTTCACTCAAATCCATCCAACTTGTATTCCCGTTCATGGTGATTTCCAATCGAAATTAACTTTGATGAGCGAAAGCTTAAGAAACGATGGTAGAATTTGGGTTCCAAAAAATATTGAAGACGTTGAAAAACTTAGAAATAAAACATTAAAACCAAAAGATATTTCGGAAGAAAATCGCGATTATTATTTGGAAAGAAGATATCCAGCTTTTGGAAACTTAGTTCCTCGTGATGTTGCTTCACGTGCTGCTAAAGAAAGATGCGACGCTGGTTACGGTGTTGGCGCAACTGGTTTGGCTGTTTTCTTAGATTTTTCTGAAGCAATTGGTCGTTTAGGAAAGAGTGTTGTTGAAGCAAGATACGGCAACCTATTCCAGATGTATGAAAAAATCGTTGATGAAAATCCATACGAAACTCCAATGATGATTTATCCTGCTGTGCATTATACCATGGGCGGTATTTGGGTAGATTATAATTTAATGACTACAGTTCCAGGTTTATACGCACTTGGAGAATGTAATTTTTCTGATCACGGTGCAAATCGTTTAGGTGCTTCTGCATTAATGCAAGGTTTGGCTGATGGATATTTCGTAATTCCTTATACAATTGCTGATTATTTAGCTGACGAAATTCACACTCCAAGAATGTCGGTAGACGCTCCTGAGTTTGTTGCTGCTGAAAAAGCTGTAAAAGAACGTTTAGAAAAATTCATTTCTATAAAAGGAACTCATTCTGTTGATTACTTCCACAAAAAACTTGGAAAAGTAATGTGGGAATATTGTGGAATGGGCAGAAACGAAGAAGGTTTGAAAAAAGCTTTAGAGTTAATTCCTGTAATCAGAAAAGAATTCTGGAGCGATCTTAAAATCAACGGAGAATTGAACGAATACAATCCTGAAATCGAAAAAGCTGGTCGCGTGGCCGACTTCTTAGAAATGGGAGAATTGATGGTTCGTGATGCCTTGAATAGAAGAGAATCTTGTGGTGGCCATTTCCGCGAAGAAATGCAAACCGAAGAAGGCGAAGCAAAACGCGATGATGTGAATTTTGCATACGCTGCTGCATGGGAATATACTGGTACCGATTCAGAACCAGTGCTTCACAAAGAACAACTCGAATTTAAAGACATCGAGTTAAAACAAAGAAATTATAAATAGATTAGGATAAATTCATTCAACAAAAAAAAGAAGGAAAAGCATGAATTTAACACTTAAAATCTGGCGCCAACCAAGCGTAGATAAAAAAGGAAAATTTGAAACTTATCAAATCAATGATATTTCTGCCGATTGTTCATTTCTAGAAATGCTTGATCAGCTTAACGAAAAATTGATTAACGATAGCAACGGTCCAGTTGACTTCACAAAATGCCCAGTATCTTTCGACCACGATTGTCGCGAAGGTATTTGTGGAATGTGCGGTTTGTATATTAACGGCCGTCCTCACGGACCAGACAGTGGAATTACCACTTGTCAGCTTCATATGAGAAAATTCAAAGATGGAGATACAATCGTTGTTGAACCTTGGAGATCGAAAGCATTTCCAATTATTAGAGATTTGGTTGTAGATAGAGGTGCATTGGATAAAATTATTCAGGCTGGTGGTTACGTTTCAGTAAATACCGGTGGAATTCCTGATGCCAATTCAATTCCAATCAGTAAAAGAAACTCAGATTTAGCAATGGATGCTGCGTCTTGTATTGGTTGTGGAGCTTGTGTGGCTTCATGTGCAAATGCATCTGCAATGTTATTTGTTTCTGCAAAAGTTTCTCAGTTGGCTTTATTGCCACAGGGAAAAATTGAAGCAAAAGAACGCGTTCAAAGCATGGTAAAAGAAATGGATTCTTTAGGTTTCGGAAATTGCTCAAACACATACGGTTGCGAAGCTGAATGCCCAAAAGAAATTTCGAAATCGAATATCGCCAGACTCAACAGAGAATTTATTGGCGCCAAAGTTTGCTACGAAAACGAAGTAACCAGAGCAGCCGGCGGAGCTTAATTGCAAATATTTAAATTAGCCCTGACCTTTAATGAGCGTGGTCACTGAGCTTGTCGAAGTGCAGTCGAAAGGAGATTGGGGATAAAAAATAACACATAGCAAAGGGCTTCAGCCCAAAAAGAACAAAAGGCTAAAATTTGAGAAATCATTTTTTAGCCTTTTGTTTTTAAGTAAAATCGTCCTTTCAGAAAAATCTTCGTTTTATTTTTTTAATAATTTGCGAATTTCTTTTTGCCAAATTTTATAATTTTCTTCCTGATTATTACTATTCATTAATAATTGTTCTATTTTGCCATTTTTAATCAGAAAGGTTGTAGGATATTTATAAACAAAATACTTTTCAGAAATAGACTTGCAATTTGGTATTATTTCATAATTTAGTTTTACATTATTTAATACCACTTTTTTAGAAGCGGAATCTTCAATCTGTTTTAATTCATTAATATTATTTAAAGCGAGAGAAATAATTTTAAATTTCTTCTCTTTAAAATCTTCTTGTAATTTATTTAGATTCGGCATCTCTGCAATGCATCCAGTGCATTTTATAAACCAAAAATTTAATACCAAAACGGTATCTCCAATTTTTGATAAGTCAAATTTATTTCCTGATAAAGTTGTTGAAACTAATTCTGGTGCGGTCTTTTTAAATAATGTGAATCCAAGTTGTTCATCACCATTCAATTGCTTATTAATTGCTGAACTGTCAGTTTTTTGAGCAAACAAAGAAATTTGAAAAACCAACATAAAAAAAAGAAAAAAATATTTTATTGAAAAAGAAAAGAAATTGATTGGTTGTTTAATTTTATTCATCTTGTTTTAGTATAAAAGTCTATTTCTATTTTGACTTAAAGTTACTTTTTACCCTTTATCTTTTCCAGCAAAACCGTGCTTTCCGAAAAATCTTCATCTTCCTTTTTTGAGATGGAAATAGCTTCTTTGGCTGCTTTTATGGCGAGGTTTGTTTTGCCGTTTTT